>JAIRTY010000368.1 GCA_031254715.1 Nocardiopsaceae bacterium
ATCTTAGGGCACGCCGACCTGACGGGCAAGCAAGATGTGCTCGCGGGTCTGGGGCATGGGGCCGTCGGCCGCTGAAACCACCAGGATGGCGCCGTCCATCTGCGCGGCACCGGTGATCATGTTCTTGATGTAGTCGGCGTGACCCGGGCAGTCCACGTGCGCGTAGTGGCGGTGCTCGGTCTGGTACTCGACGTGCGAGATCGCGATGGTGATCCCGCGCTCCTTCTCTTCCTTCGCGTTGTCGATCTGGTCGAAGGGCGTGTACGGATTGAGTTCCGGCATCTTGTCGTGCAGCACCTTGGTGATCGCCGCGGTCAGCGTGGTCTTGCCGTGGTCGATGTGCCCAATGGTGCCGATGTTCACGTGCGGCTTGGTCCGCTCGAACTTGGCCTTCGCCACTGGATTCTCCTTGTTAGGTCTCCCCCACCGCGGTGGGGCCTGGCCCCCTGCGGGTGCCCTTCCTGACGTAACTGACTGGTGCTACTCGCCGCGCGCCTTCGCAATGATCTCCTTGGCAATGCTGGGCGGGATCTCCGAGTACGAATCGAACTGCATGGTGTAGATCGCCCGTCCCTGGGTCCGGCTGCGCAGGTCACCCACGTAGCCGAACATCTCCGACAGCGGCACGAGTGCCTTCACGACCCGGAGGCCGGACTGATCCTCCATGGCCTGGATCTGCCCCCGGCGGCTGTTCAGGTCGCCGATGACATCGCCCATGTACTCCTCCGGGGTCCGGACTTCCACCGCCATGACCGGCTCCAGCAGCGCTGGCTCGGCCAGGGCCGCCGCCTTCTTGAAGACCATGGACCCGGCGATCTTGAAGGCGAGCTCGGAAGAGTCCACCTCGTGGTAGGCGCCGTCGGTCAGGGTTACCTTGACGTCCACCATCGGGTAGCCCGCCAGCACGCCGAACTCGGCCGCTTCCTGGCAGCCCGTGTCCACCGACGGGATGTACTCGCGCGGGATGCGCCCGCCAGTGATCTTGTTCTCGAACTCGTAGCCGCCGCCGTCGCCGCCGGTCGGCTCGAGGTTGATCACCACGCGCCCGTACTGGCCGGCGCCGCCGGTCTGCTTCCGGTGCGTGTACTCGACCTTCTCCACCTTCCTGGTGACGGTCTCCCGGTAGGCGACCTGCGGGCGGCCGATGTTGGCCTCGACCCGGAACTCCCGGCGCATCCGGTCGACCAGCACCTCCAGGTGCAGTTCGCCCATGCCCGAGATGATGGTCTGCCCGGTCTCCTCGTCGGTGCGGACCTGGAAGGTCGGGTCCTCCTCGGCCAGCCGCTGGATGGCGGTGCCGAGCTTGTCCTGGTCGGCCTTGGTCCGCGGCTCGATCGCGACGTTGATAACCGGCGCCGGGAAGTTCATCGACTCCAGGATCACCGGGTGGGCCGGGTCGGACAGGGTGTCACCGGTGGTGGTGTCCTTCAGCCCCATCACGGCCACGATCTGGCCGGCCACGGCGGCCGGGCGCTCCTCCCGCTTGTTGGCGCGCATCTGGTAGATCTTGCCGATCCGTTCCCGGCGGCCCTTGGCCGTGTTCAGCACCTGCGAGCCGGACTCCAGCGTGCCGGAGTAGACGCGGATGTAGGTGAGCTTGCCGAGATGCTGGTCGGACATGATCTTGAAGGCCAGCGCGGCGAACGGCTCCGAGGGGTCGGCGTGCCGCTCGATCAGTGCTTCCTCGTTGCCGGCCTCGTGACCCCGGATCCCGCGCACGTCGAGCGGGCTGGGCAGGTAGTCCACGATCGCGTCCAGCATCGGCTGGACGCCCTTGTTCTTGAACGCGCTCCCGCACAGCACGGGCGTGACGCCGCTGGCGATGGTGGCCCGCCGGATGGCGGCGACGAGCTGCTCCTCGGAGGGCTCGACGCCCTCCAGGTAGAGCTCCATCATCTCCTCGTCGTTCTCGGAGATGGTCTCCAGCAGCCGGTCGCGCCACTCGCGCGCCGCCTCGAGATGATCGTCGGGGATGCCGACGACGTCGTAGGTGGCGCCCTTGCCCTCGGTCTGCCAGAGCAGGGCGCGCATCCGGATCAGGTCGATGACGCCACGGAAGTCGGACTCGACGCCCCACGGCAGCTGCACCACCAGCGGGGTCGCCCCCAGCCGGCTGGAGATCATGTCCACGCAGCGGTGGAACTCCGCGCCGACGCGGTCCATCTTGTTGACGAAGCAGATCCTCGGCACGCCGTACCGGTCGGCCTGCCGCCATACCGTCTCTGACTGCGGCTCCACCCCGGCGACGCCGTCGAACACGGCCATCGCGCCGTCGAGCACCCGCAGCGAGCGCTCCACCTCCACGGTGAAGTCGACGTGACCGGGCGTGTCGAGAATGTTGATCGTGTGATCGCGCCAGCTGGTGGTGACCGCAGCCGACGTAATGGTGATGCCCCGCTCCTGTTCCTGCTCCATCCAGTCCATGACGGCGGCGCCCTCATGGACCTCGCCCATCTTGTAGGTAATCCCCGTGTAGAACAGGATCCGCTCGGTTGTGGTCGTCTTGCCCGCGTCGATATGCGCCATGATCCCGATGTTCCGGACCCTGGCGAGGTCTACGCCGGTCTGAGTGGCCACGTGCTTGGTTTCCCTCGTTCTCTCGTTCCCGTTCGTTCCGGCACCGCCCGGCGGGCGCTGCCGTCGCCCCGGCTACCAGCGGTAGTGGGCGAAAGCCTTGTTCGATTCGGCCATCTTGTGGGTGTCCTCGCGGCGCTTCACGCTCGCCCCGAGCCCGTTGCTGGCGTCGAGCAGCTCGTTCATGAGCCGCTCGGTCATGGTCTTCTCGCGCCGCTGGCGCGAGTAGGCCACGAGCCAGCGCAGCGCCAGGGTGGTGCTGCGGGAGGCCCGCACCTCCACCGGCACCTGGTAGGTGGCACCGCCGACCCGGCGGCTGCGTACCTCCAGCGTGGGCTTGACGTTGTCGAGCGCCCGCTTGAGCGTCACCACCGGGTCATTGCCGGTCTTGTCCTTGCAGCCCTCCAGCGCGCCGTACACGATCCGCTCGGCCAGCGAGCGCTTGCCGCTCCGGAGCACCTTGTTAACCAGCGCGGTCACCAGCGGCGATCCGTACACCGGGTCGGTGACGAGCTGCCGCCGGGCGGCTGGACCCTTACGCGGCATGTCAGCTCTTCTCCTTCTTGGCTCCGTAGCGGCTGCGCGCCTGCTTGCGGTTGCGGACGCCCTGCGTGTCGAGTGAACCGCGAATGATCTTGTAGCGGACACCTGGCAGGTCACGCACCCGCCCGCCGCGCACCAGCACGATGGAGTGCTCCTGCAGGTTGTGCCCGACTCCCGGGATGTACGCGGTGACCTCGATCTGGCTGGTCAGCCGGACCCGAGCGACCTTGCGGAGGGCGGAGTTCGGCTTCTTGGGCGTAGTCGTGTAGACGCGCGTGCAGACTCCCCGGCGCTGGGGGCTGCCCTTGAGCGCCGGGGTCGTGGCCTTCGCCACCTTGTCCTGGCGGCCCTTGCGGACCAGCTGCTGGATCGTGGGCACCGCGTCTCCGTCTTCTGGCCTAGTCGTCTGCTATGGCGTCGTTCTCAAGGCGCTGAAAGTGCGCCTGACCTGCTGGTTTCCGGCCCTCTCCGACCCCCGGGGTCGGGCGTGTCGCTACCGCCACGCCGCACCAGCCCGCGAAGGGCCGGACATCAGAGAGGGAAAGTCCCACACGCGCGGGCACCTTGCATCCCGGGCCTTCCGGCCGCGGGACCGCCACCCGCAAGCGCGCACCCGTTAGTCACGGGCACGAGCACCAAGAGTACCCAACGTTCCTGCCGACAGCAAAGCGAACCCGAGTTCCCGGGTCCATGGGAATCGAACGTCGTGAGCCCGGAGCCTATTCCGCAGCAGGCAGGGCCCGGCGCGTGCACGCCGGGCCCTGCCGTCGCTCTCAGCGGTTGTAGGAGCCGAAGTCGTACTCCTCCAGCGGGATCGCGTCACCGGTCGGCTGGCCGAACGCGTAGCCGGGGGCCTCGTCGTACGCGGTGGACGGGTAGACCGACGACCGCGCGTCCTCGGTGGGCTCCACCCTGACGTTCCGGTACCGGGGCATCCCGGTGCCGGCCGGGATCAGCTTGCCGATGATGACGTTCTCCTTGAGGCCGAGCAGCGGGTCCGACTTGGCGTTGATCGCCGCGTCGGTGAGCACCCGGGTCGTCTCCTGGAACGAGGCCGCCGACAGCCACGACTCGGTGGCCAGCGACGCCTTGGTGATCCCCATGAGGACCGGGCGCCCGGCGGCCGGCGTGCCGCTCTGCTCCACCACGCCCCGGTTGACCTCCTCGAACCTCGGGCGCTCCACCAGCTCACCGGGCAGTAGCTCGGTGTCGCCGGACTCCAGCACGTTCACCCGCTTGAGCATCTGGCGGATGATGATCTCGATGTGCTTGTCGTGGATGGAGACGCCCTGCGACCGGTACACCTCCTGCACCTCGTGCACCAGGTGCAGCTGCACCTCGCGCGAGCCCAGGATGCGCAGCACCTCGTGCGGGTTGACCGCGCCCTGGATGAGCTGCTGGCCGACCCCCACGTGGTCGCTGTCGGACACCATCAGCCGGGACCGCATCGGCACCTGGTACGAGATCTCCTCGCCGCCGTCGTCAGGGACGACGATGATCTTGCGTGCCTTCTCGGTCTCCTCGATCTTGATCCGGCCTTCCACCTCGCTGATCGGCGCCATGCCCTTGGGGATGCGCGCCTCGAACAGCTCCTGGATTCGCGGCAGGCCGTGGGTGATGTCCTGGCCAGCCACGCCGCCGGTGTGGAAGGTCCGCATCGTCAGCTGCGTGCCCGGCTCGCCGATGGACTGCGCGGCCACGATCCCGACGGCCTCGCCGACATCCACCCGCTTGCCGGTGGCCAGCGACCGCCCGTAGCACTTGGCGCAGACGCCGACCTTGGCCTCGCAGACCAGCACGCTGTAGGTGCGGACCGACTCGACGCCGGCCTCGACCAGCTGGTCGATCATCGCCTCGGTGGTGTCGACGCCGGCCTCGGCCAGCACCGACCCGTCCACCTCGACTTCCTCAGCGATCGTGCGGCCGGTGCCGGTGTTCTCGATGTTGGGCAGCTTCCGCAGGGTCCCGTCGGCGCCGGGGCCGGCGATCCGCATCGAGATCGACCGGTCGGTGCCGCAGTCCTCCTCCCGGACGATGACGTCCTGCGCCACGTCCACCAGCCGCCGGGTGAGGTACCCGGAGTCGGCGGTGCGCAGGGCGGTGTCGGCCAGGCCCTTCCGGGCGCCGTGGGTCGAGATGAAGTACTCGACCACGGTCAGCCCCTCCCGGAAGCTGGAGGTGATCGGCCGCGGGATGGTCTCGCCCTTGGGGTTGGAGACCAGTCCCCGCATGCCGGCGATCTGCCGGACCTGCATCGGGTTACCGCGGGCGCCGGAGTTCACCATCATCCAGACCGAGTTGGTCTCGGGGAAGGCGTCCTCCATGTCCTTGGCCACGTCGGCGGTTGCGTGCGTCCAGATCTCGATGAGTTCCTGACGGCGCTCCTCGTCGGTGATCAGGCCGCGCTCGTACTCCCGCTGCACCTTGTCGGCGCGCTTCTCGTACGCCGCCAGGATCTCCGCCTTGTTCGGCGGCGCGACCACGTCCTCGATCGCGATCGTGACCCCCGCCCTGGTAGCCCAGTGGAAGCCGGCGTCCTTGAGGTTGTCGAGCGCGCTGGCGACGTCGATCTTGGGGTAGTTCTCCGCCAGCTCGTTGACGATCGTGGACAGCAGCTTCCGGTCCACCTCATAGTTCACGAACGGGAAGTCGGCCGGCAGCGCGTCGTTGAAGATGCACCGGCCGAGCGTGGTCTCGATCCGGAACGGCTGGCCGTCCTCCCAGCCCTCCGGGCGCTCCCAGTCCCGCTCCGGGGTCATGCCGCGGAGCCGCACCCTGATCTTGGCCTGCAGGTCGAGCTCGCCCTGGTCGTAGGCCATGACGGCCTCGGACTGGGAGGCGAACGCCCGGCCCTCGCCCTTAGCGCCCTCGGCCATCCGGGTCAGGTAGTAGATCCCGATGACCATGTCCTGGGTAGGCATGGTGACCGGCTTGCCGTCGGCCGGCTTGAGGATGTTGTTGGTCGACAGCATCAGGATCCGCGCCTCGGCCTGCGCCTCGGCGGACAGCGGCAGGTGGACCGCCATCTGGTCGCCGTCGAAGTCGGCGTTGAACGCCGTGCAGACCAGCGGGTGGATCTGGATCGCCTTGCCCTCGACCAGCTGCGGCTCGAAGGCCTGGAT
>JAIRTY010000420.1 GCA_031254715.1 Nocardiopsaceae bacterium
ATCCGCGAGGACGGCTGGGTGAAGACGGAACAGGACCCGCTCGATCCGCTCACCGGGACGCCGGCGCAGCCGGTCATGGCGGCGGTCGGCCACGTCGAACACGCGGTCGGGAAGGCGGGCGGCGCGGCGCTGCGGTTTGGTTCGCTCTACGGCCCCGGGGCCACCGAGGACATGGTGGACCTGATCCGCAAGCGGCAGTTCCCGCTCGTCGGTGGCGGCACCGGCTACAGCTCGTGGGTGCATCTCGACGACGCGGCGAGCGCCACCGTCCTGGCCCTGGAGCAGAAGGCGCGGGGCGTGTTCAACATCGTCGACGACGAGCCGGCCCCGGCCAGCGAGTGGCTGCCCTACCTGGCGGAGTGCGCGGGCGCGAAGCGGCCGATGAAGGTCCCCGCCTGGCTGGCCCGGCTGCTGGCCGGGAAGGCGGCGGTGGCGATGATGACCGAGGGGCGCGGCTTCTCCAACGCGAAGGCCAAGGCCGGGCTCGGCTGGCAGCTGCGCTACCCGTCGTGGCGGCAGGGCTTCCAGGAAGGGCTCGCCTGACCGGGCCGCATGCTGGCCCGGGAGGCACGGCCCGCAGTAACGTCCGGGCATGACCGTCAAACTTGTGGTGATGTACGCACCGCCCGGCGACGCCAGCGCCTTCGACGAGTACTACTTCGGCACTCACGTGCCGCTGGTGGCCCGGCTCCCCGGGCTGCAGCGGACCGAGACCTGCCGGGTTGTCACGGCGCTCGACGGCGGCGAGCAGACCTACTACCGGATCACCGAGCTCTACTTCGCCGACCAGGCGGCCATGGACGCCGCGTTCGGCTCGGACGAGGGCAAGGCCACCTCCAGGGACTACCGGCAGATCGCGCCGCCAGGCTCACGGATGTTCGTGGCCGAGGCCGACGGCTAACGGCGCCGGGAGCTGGTCGATCGGCGGCGCCCTCGTTCGACTACAACGAGAAACAGCCGCACGAGAGGTGGTGCCAGCGATGAAGTACCTGATCCTGCTGTATGGCAAGCCGCTGCCGGAGCCGGGAACGCCGGCGGCCAGGGCGCTGATCCGGTCCTGGGACGAGGCGGAAGAGCGGATGGGCAAGGCGGGGGTGCTGATCGACTGCGCCCCGCTGCACCCGCCTGCCGCCTCGACCACGGTCCGGGTGCGTGACGGCGAGACCCTGATCACCGACGGCCCGGCCGCCGAGATCAAGGAGCAGTTCGGCGGCTTCACCCTGATCGAGTGCGCCGACCTGGACGAGGCCCTGCGCTGGGCGGCCGCCCTCCCGACCGCGGCGGACGGGAAGGTGGAGGTGCGGCCGCTGGTGCAGGTGCCGGCCTGACGTGCAGCCAGCCGGGCCCGGCCACCAGGGCGGCGCGGGCGTGCCCGAGGAGGTGTTCCGCGCCCACTGGTGGCCGGCGGTGGCGGCCGTCACCCGCCAGCTGGGCGACCTTGAGCTGGCCGAGGACGCGGTGCAGGACGCCTGCGCCGCCGCCCTCGTCCAGTGGCCGGCCACCGGGGTCCCGGCCAGCCCCGGTGCCTGGCTGATCGGCACCGCCCGCCACAAGGCGCTCGACCGGATGCGGCGGGAGAGCCGCCGGGCGGCCAAGGAGGCCCGCGCCACGCTGGAACCGGAGCCGCCGGGCCCGGCGGGCTCGCCCGCCGGGCCCCCGGAGCCCTGGCTGGCCACCGCCGACGACGAGCTGGCGCTGGTCTTCACCTGCTGCCATCCCGCGCTCGACCCGGCGGCCAGGGTGGCGCTCACGCTGCGGTCGGTCTGCGGCCTGGCCACCGCCGGGATCGCGGCCGCGTTCCTGGTCCCGGAGCCGACCATGGCGCAGCGGCTGGTCCGCGCGAAGCGGAAGATCCGGCAGGCCGGCATCGCCTTCCGGGTGCCATCCCGGGCCGACCTGCCGGGCCGGCTAGGCGCCGTGCTGCGGGTGGTGTACCTGGTGTTCACCGCCGGGCACCAGCCCGCCAGCGGCGACCAGCCGGTCCGGGGCGACCTGTGCGAGCAGGCGATCCGGCTCGCCCGGTCGCTGTCCGCGCTGCTGCCCGCTGAGCCGGAGGTTTCCGGCCTGCTCGCGCTGCTGCTGCTCACCGACGCCCGCCGGGGTGCCCGCACCGGCCCCGAGGGTGACCTGGTGCTGCTGGCAGACCAGGACCGGAGCCGCTGGGATCACGCGCTGATTGCCGAGGGCGAGGCGCTGGTCACCGCGGCGCTGCGGCAGCGGCGGCCCGGCCCGTATCAGCTGCATGCCGCCATCGCCGCCTGCCATTCCGGGGCGGAGTCGGCTGCCGCCACCGACTGGCGCCAGATCTCCCTGCTCTACGGCGAGCTGATCCGGTACGAGCCGACCCCGGTGGTGCAGGCGAACCGCGCGGTGGCCGTGGCCATGGCCGAGGGCCCGGCGGCCGGGCTGGACATGCTCGATCGGCTCCGCGGCGACGCCCGGCTGGCCCGGTGGCCGCAGCTGCCCATCGCCCGGGCGGAGCTGCTGCGCCGGCTCGGCCGCCTGCCGGAAGCTGGCGCCGCCTACCGGGCCGCGCTGGAGCTGACCGGGGCGGTCCCGGAGCGAGCGCTGATCGCCCGACGCCTGGCCGAGATCACCGGTGGCCAGAACGCTCGCTAGCGCGACGCCGCGGTGGCGGCCGGGTTCGCCTGCAGCCAGCCGAGCACTTCCCCGGCGTGCTTGTCGGGCGGGAACACCGGGTAGAAGGCATGCTCGATCACACCGTCGGCGACGATCATCGTCAGCCGCCGGTACAGCGTCATGCCGTCGGCCACGAACGTGGGCAGGCCCAGCGCCGGGATCAGGGCCAGCTCCTCATCTGACAAGATCGCGAACGGCAGCTGCAGCCGGCTGACCGCCTCCGCCTGCCGGCCGGTCGACTGGCTGGACAGGCCGAGCACCCGGGCCGCTCCGGCCGCGAGCAGTTCCGCGTGCAGGTCACGGAACCCGCACGACTCCGGCGTGCAGCCGCGCGCGCCGGGAATCTCGTCCCACCCCTCCGGCAGCGGCACCCCGGGCTGCCCGATCATCGGGTACACGTACAGCACGGTCCGGCCGGGCCCTGGATCGGCCAGCGACACGTGCCGGCCGTCGGTGGCCGGCAGGCTGATCGCAGGCATGGCCCGCCCCGGCAGGTGCCGGGCGGCGCCGTCGTCCTCCGGCTCCGGCAGGTTCGACGGCAACTGGGTGTAGTCCTGCTGTTCCATGCGGGTCCTCGCTTCGTGACAGGCTGGGGATTATGACAGACCCCCGCATCAGGGACGCGGACGACGGCGACCTCGACGCTATCGCACGGGTCGCGCTCGCCACCGGGCAGGACGAGGAGTGGTCGGGGTCAGACCCGGCCTACATCCGCCACCTGCTCGCGCACGGCCGGGTCGTCGTGGCCGAGCACGCCGGTGAGGTCGCGGGGTTCGGCGCCACCCGCCGGATCGGTTCCGGCCCGGCCGCCGTCACCATGTTGTGCGACCTGTTCGTCTCGCCCCGCTCGCACGGGGCGGGCATCGGCCAGGCCATGCTGGCGGCGCTGTGGCAGCCCGGGACGCCGCGGATGACGTTCAGCAGCCTGCACGCGCACGCGCTCCCGCTGTACACCCGGGCCGGACTGGATGCCTGGTGGCCGCTGCTGTACCTGACCGGGGACGTGGCGGCGCTGCGGAGCCCGGCGGGCTGGGCGGTGTCGGCCGCCACGGCGGCCGGGGCCGGGGCGCTGGAGCGGGACTGGACCGGCATCGACCGGACCGCCGATCACCAGGCCTGGGCTGCCCGTCCGGGCGGGCAGCCGGTGACCGCCAGCCGGGCCGGGCAGGTGCTCGCCGCGGGCACCGCAGGCGGAGCCGATGAGGAGTACGGCATCGTGCACCTAGCGCTGGACCCGGCCGGGACGGACCCGGGCATGGCGGGGGCGGGCGGCCGGGACGGGGCCCGGGCCGCGGATGAGACGGCGCGGGATGCGGTGCTGGCCGTGCTGGCCAGCCTGGACCCGCCGGACGGCCGGGCCCGGGCCTGCCTGCCGGCCCCGCACCCGGCGGTCCGCCCGCTGCTCGCCGCCGGCTGGCGCTGCGGCGACACGGACCTGTTCATGACCACCGACCCGGCGCTGCTCGACCCGCGGCGCGCGGTGCCCTCCCCCGCGCTGGCCTGACAACCAGGCGTCAGCTCCGCTCCGGCTGGCTGGCCGGGAGCCACGGCAGGAACAGGCGGGCGCTGATCGACGCTACGTGGAAACGTGGGCGGCTTCGAGAAACGGCGCATCGACACCGGCGCGGCTGTGATCAGCGTGAGCTGCGGCGGCACCGGACCCGGGGTGCTGTTGCTGCACGGATTCCCGCAGACCCAGCTGATGTGGCGGGACATCGCCCCGCGATTGGCGCAGCGGTTCACCGTGGTGTGCGCGGATCTTCGCGGCTATGGCGACAGCAGCACACCGCCGTCGAGCCCCGACCATGAGCCGTACTCAAAGCGGGCGATGGCCAGCGACATGATCGGCGTGATGGCGCAGCTTGGCTTCGAGCGCTTCTGCATCGCAGGTCATGATCGTGGCGGCCGGGTGGCCTACCGGGCGGCACTCGACCACCCCGGCCGGGTGGAGGGCCTCGCGGTTCTCGACGTGCTGCCGGTTGACACCGTCTGGGACCGGGCCGATGATCGCCTCGCGCTCGGCTTCTGGCCCTGGTCGCTGCTGGCCCAGCCCGAACCGCTCCCCGAACGCCTGCTCGGCGCCGCTCCGGACGCCGTGATCAGCAACGCACTGAGCCCGGAGTGGGGCAGCCCTGCCCGCACCTTCGACGATGCCGTCCGCGCCGCCTACACCGCAGCCCTCAGCGACGCCGGCCACATCCACGCCATCTGCGAGGAGTATCGCGCCGCCGCGGGCATCGACCGCGAGCACGACGCCGCCGACCGCGCGGCGGGCCGCCGCATCTCCTGCCCGGTGCTCGCCCTCTGGAGCGCGTCCGGGCCGCTGTCGGCCTGGTACGACGACGACGGCGGACCGCTCGCGTTGTGGCGCGAACTCGCCCCCGGCGTGACCGGCGGCCCGATGGACGGCGGGCACTTCTTTCCCGAAGAACGGCCCTCCGCCGTCGCGGACGCGCTCACCGGCTTCTTCCTCGCTAGCCACTGAGAGTGGTCTCGCCTGCCGTGTAGCAGCGGACGTAGTCGATCAGCATGGCCTGCGGGAAGACGGTTGACCGGTCGGGGTGGCCGGCGGGACGCCCGCCGACGGCCACGTTGATGAGCAGGTAGAAGTCGTGGTCGAAGACCCAGGGGCGGCCGCGAAGGCCGGCCGGCGTCACCGTGTGGTAAAGCATCTGGTCGGCATACCAGCGGATCCTGCCTGGTTCCCAGCAGACCGAATACACATGGAAGCCGCTGGCGAGCCGGGTGCCGGTATCGAGGGACGAGGTGACCCCGCCGTCGCCGGAGTATCCGGGTCCGTGGACGGTTCCGTGGACCACGGCCGGGTCGGTGCCGAAGTTTTCCATGACGTCGATCTCGCCGCACCCCGGCCAACCGGTGTCATCGATGCCGGTGCCTAGCATCCAGAACGCGGGCCAGATCCCGCGGCCAGCGGGAAGTTTGATCCTGGCCTGGATGAGACCGTACCGGAACGACTTCAGGTCCTTGGTGATCAGGCGGGCGGAGGTGTACTCACAGCTGTCGTGCCGGGCGGCCAGCCGCGGATCGGTGCGGGCGGCCGTGATGGCAAGGTTGCCGGAGCCGTCGAGGGCGGCATTACCGGTCTGGCCGGTGTAGTACTGCAGTTCGGAGTTTCCCCACCCGTGCCCGCCGGTCTCCGGCCGCCAGATCGCGGGGTCTGCCGGCGAGCCCGCGGGCCCGTCGAACTCCTCGGCCCAGGCCAGGGACCAGCCGCCGAACTCGGCCGGGATCACGCCTACTGGCGGGCCACGTTCGGCGCGCCCGACCGGAGCACGAACTTCTGGATCTTTCCGGTCGCGGTCTTCGGCAGCTCGGTCACGAACGTGACCCCGTGCGGCGCCTTGAAGTGGGCCAGCCGGTCCCGGGTGAAGGCGATCAGCTCCGCCTCGCTGGCTTCGCCGTCCTCCCGCAGCACCACGAACGCATGCGGTGATTCGCCCCATTTCTCGTGCGGGAGCCCCACGATCGCGGCTTCGGCCACCGCCGGGTGCCGCAGCAGCGTGCCCTCCACCTCAATGGAGGAGATGTTCTCGCCGCCACTGATGATCACGTCCTTGATCCGGTCCCGGATCTCCGCGTACCCGTCCGGGTGGACCACGGCGGCGTCGCCGCTGTGGAACCAGCCGTCCCCCATCGCCCGCTCGGTCGCCTCCGGATCCTCGAAATAGCCGTCCATGACCACGTTGCCGCGCACGACGATCTCGCCCAGCGCCTGGCCGTCCGCGGGCACCTCATTGCCCTTCTCGTCCACCACCCGCAGCTCGCCGGAAGTGATCAGCTCCACCCCGGTCCGCGCCTTGATCACCGCCAGGTCGGCCGGCGCTAGGTCAGCATGCTCGGGCAGCGGTGCGCAGATCGTGATGAACGGCGCGGTCTCCGTGAGGCCGTAGACCTGGGTAACCTCCCAGCCGAACTCCCCCTCCAGCCGTTCGATGGTGGCGGCGGCCGGCGCGGCGCCGGCGGTCACCACCCGGACCCCCGGCCGTACCTCGCCCCGCGCCTCCGGCGACGCGTTGGCCAGCGAGACGAGCACCGTCGGCGCGGCGCACAGGGAGGACACCTTCTCCTCGCGGATGAGCCGGAACACCTCGGACGGCTCCACCTTGGGCAGGCAGACGTGGACTCCCCCGCCCGCGGTCACCGTCCACGGGTAGGTCCAGCCGTTGGCGTGGAACATCGGCAGCGTCCACAGGTACCGCTCGCCCACCCCGATCGGCAGGTGCACCAGCGTGCCGACGGTGTTCATGTACGCGTTCCTGTGCGTGATCATGACGCCCTTGGGGCGGGCGGTGGTGCCGCTGGTGTAGTTGATCGTCAGCAGGTCCCGCTCGCTGATCTCAGCGGGCTCGTAGTCGGGCGTGGCAGCGCTGATCGCCTCGTCGTAGCCGAGCCAGCCCTCCCGCGGGGCACCCTCGAACGCGACGAAGTGCTTCACGCCCGGCAACTGGTCCCGCACTCCGTCCAGCGCGTCCAGGTAGTCGCTGTGCGCGCAGACCACCGTGGACCCGGAGTGGTTGATGATGTAGACGAAGTCGTCGGGGGTCAGCCGGTAGTTGATCGGCACCAGCACGGCGCCGGCCTGCGGCACGGCGTAGAACGACTCCAGCTGGGCGTGCGTGTTCGGCGCGATCGTGGCCACCCGGTCGCCCCGGCTCACGCCCAGCCCCTGCAGGGCGGCGGACCACCGGTCGCACCGGTCGAAGAACTGCTCGTACGACAGTCGCAGGGCGCCGTCCACCACGCCTTCCCGGTGACCGTGCAGGCGCCGGGTGCGGCGGGCGAACTCGAGCGGGGTGAGCGGCACTTCCATGGGCAGACCTCAGCTCAGTCCGGGATGCCGGCCGGCCGTTGCGCCCGGCCGGCGTTCATGACCGAACGCTAGTACGCCCGGCCTGGGTTTCACGACCCCCTCGCGCCGGGCAGCTAGCTGGCCGCGATACCGCCTCCCGGTTCGGGCTGAGCGGGGGCCGACTGGGCAGCTTGCGTGGTCCTGACGATCTCCTGCAGTTCATCGGTGTTGAAGCCGCTGCGCACGCCCCAGGCGAAGGCAACCAGGCCAATCCCGACGGCGACCAGCGTGCCCCAGGGGAACGGGAGGGGAGGCGACTTCTCGGGGCCGAACCCGCCGTAGTAGGAGTCGGGAAGCACGGCCAGCAGGGCGATGACCAGCCACATGCCGTGCGCGACGTGCCTGCGGCCGGTGGCGTTGGCCACCAGCCAGAGGGCGGCGCAGAAGAACAGGACGTCCGCGCACTGGGCGATGAAGTAGATGATGAACCCCCACGAGGCGGACGCTGGTGGCGCGATCCGGGCGGCCCAGCCGCCCATGAGCTGGATATAGACCCATGCCCCCAGGTAGGCCAGCGACATGGCAATGGCGGCGGAGCTGTGGAAGGCCGTCGTGAACCAGCCCTTCATCCGGGCGTAGTACCAGACGAAGATCGGCAGGCCGAGGAACACAGCCGCGTAGATCTGGGTCAGCCCCGCATACGCGGACCAGTACACGATCATCCACGCGGCCAGGAACCCGATCGGTGCCCACAGCCACATCTGCCGGAGCCGGAACGGCCTGCGCAGGGTCGGCGCGTACTTCCGCATCACGGGCAGCCCGACCCCGCCCATGATGTAGGTGAGCGCGGTGGTCCCGGTGATGAACCCGACCAGCGTGTACCAGGACGGGGCCGGGATGACGAAAATGCAGCCGATGATCAGCGCGACCACCATGGACAGCCACGGGATGCCCCACCGGTTCGGTGACTGGAACGACTTCGGCAGATTGCCGTTGACCGACAGGCCGTAGTTGGTCCGGCCCGCGGTGCCCAGGTAGATCCACCCGGTACCGGACGGGGAGATGCCTGCGTCCACCAGCAGCAGCCATGCGTAGGTGCCCAGCCAGGCCACGCCGGCCACCTTCAGCGCGCTCACCAGCGGGGAGCCCGCCCACGGGCTCGCCAGCAGGCCGGCCCAGTTGCCGGGGTGGACGCCGGCGGCGCCCCATTTGACTACGCCGATGAAGCCGATCTGCAGCCCCACGTAGATCAGCATGGCGATGACCACCGAGAGGATCGTGGCCAGCGGCACATGCCGCTGCGGGTTCCTGGCCTCTCCCGCGTAGTCGAGGGCCTGCCGGAAACCCAGGTAGGCGAAGACGACTCCGGTGGTCGACAGCGCCTCGAAGATGGGCGCGGTGCCGTACGGCGCGAAGCCGTGCGCCGAGCCGAAGCTCAGCGACGTGAAGTTGGACCCGCGCAGGATCGTGAACATGAAGATCGCGGTGAGCGACGGAATAATGATCTTCCACCAGGTCACCCACCGGTTGGTCTCGGACATCAGCCGGACCCCGAAGAAGTTCAGGACGAAGAACATCAGCATCAGGCCGAGGAAGAACAAGATGCCGTTCGGCCAGACCAGCACCGTCACCCCGTGCGAGAC
This sequence comes from Nocardiopsaceae bacterium, assembly GCA_031254715.1. GTDB lineage: Bacteria > Actinomycetota > Actinomycetes > Streptosporangiales > Streptosporangiaceae > JAIRTY01. Next base: position 9,094 of record JAIRTY010000420.1, read on the forward strand.
CGTCTCGATGTTCCCGCCGGCCTGGCTGCCGACATAGGTGACGACCGCCTCGGCCTCGATGGCGGGCACCGTGATAGCGGACAGCCAGTACGTCCAGCCGATCAGCCACCCGGTCCAGGCACCGTGCGTGAGCTGGGGGTAACGGACGATCGCCCCGGTCCGCGGGAGCATGCCGGCCTGCTCGGCGTAGGTCAGCGAGATGAAGATGACGAAGACCCCGCCGATCGCCCAGGAGATGATCGCCGCGGGCCCGGCCAGGGAGGCGGCCTTGAGGGACCCGAGCAGCCAGCCGGACCCGATGATCGCCCCCAGCGACAGGAACAGCAGGTGAATGAAGCCCATCGGCCTGCGGAGGCTGCGGTCAGCCGCCTCGAACTTGGCTGGGGCAATGACCTCGTGGGTAGCCATTAACCTGCACCCCGTTTCGTTGTGCTGGCCCTATCTCGGTGGACGGCAACCTGAGCGCGGCCCGCCACAGCGCGGCGAAGCAACCCTTGCCGCCAGGGGAATTATATCGTAGTACGATATACCTATCAATCCTCGGGCCATCCGCGGGCCAGCCACCCAGCCCGCTACCCGGCCACGGCAATGCGCTCCGGAAGGCTCGATGCCAGGGCAATGCGACGGAGGTGGCAGCGATGAGCCTCACGGCACGGGAGCAGCAGGCGCTGCAAGCCATCGAGGGCAGGCTCGTCGGCTCCGACCCTGAGCTTGCATCTCTGCTGGCCACCTTCACCCGGCTAACCTCGAGCGAGGAGATGCCGGCGCGGGAGAGGGTCCAGCGGGGCTGGCACCGGGCTCTGCGCCGCCTGCACCGTCACCCCAGGCACCTGCGCCGGGGCAAGGTCTCCCTGCACCTCCGCCGGCTGTGCCAGCGCCTGGGCTGGCAGCGGGCCGTCTGTTAGTGACAGGGCAGCTCTCGTGCCCGCATATGCTTATATCGTGACACGATAGATCCCTGGCCAGAGCCTGGCGCCGGGAGGGCGTATCAGCTTTCCCGGTAACGCTGGCCGGGCGGGGAAGTCAGCGTTGGTGACCACCATGAAGATTCAGACAGCAGGACGGGGGCCTGCGGCCGCGGGCACCGGCGGGCCTGCCGGGAACCCAGGCTCACCCCGCCAGGGCGTACCGGACCTGGATGCGTTGTACGGCCGCCTGGCAGCGGCCGACGAGGCCGCCGACACCACCGCCCTTGCCGACCTGGCCTGGGAACTCTACGGACTTACCGGATCCCTCATCGCCGACCGCGATGCCCTCAGGGCACGGCTGCGCGGGACCGCGCTCCAGGAGGCGAAACTGGCTGCGGCTCAGGTTCGCAGCCGGCTGGGCGCTGCTGCCCGGGCAGCCGATAGCTAGCCGAGCTCCCAGAGCAGCCGGTAGTAGCGGGCGCGCCCGGCGTCGGGCCTGATCCCGTAGGCGTCGAGCAGCCGCCGCTCCCAGCCCGGCCCGTAGTTCCACTCCGTGCTCCAGGTGGCGACGGCCAGGTCGGCCCAGCGGTCGGCCACTCCCAGGTCACCAAGGTCGACGTGGCCGGAGCAGCGGCCGTCACCGGTGATCAGCGTGTTCGGGGCGCAGGCGTCACCGTGGCAGACCACGAGCTCGTCCGTCGGCGGGATGTCCCTGGCCTGGGCGAGCATGCCAGCGACGCCCAGTTCCAGGTGGGCGGGATCCCAGTCCGAGAGGTCGAGGCGCCCGGCCGCTGCCGCCCGTTCCGCGGCGGCGACCCGGTCCTCCGCCAGCCAGGAGAACGGGCAGCCTGCGACCGGCAGGGCATCGTGCAGCGCGCGGAGCCCTTCGCCGATGGCGGTCACCGCCGTGCGCGGGTTCGCGAGCCAGCGCTGCGAGACCGCGCTCTGACCGGGCAGGGCACTCGTCATCAGCCAGGAACCTTCGCCGTTGCTGCCCTGGCCGAGGACCTGCGGGACCGGGGTGCAGGCGGCGGCCCAGGTCATCCGGGCGGCCTCGGCCGCCAGGTCCAGCGTGGAACCGGCAGGCGCCCATTTGACGAAGCACCGGTCCGGATCGTCACCCACCTCGAACGTCAGCGCGTCCTCGTTCTCCCAGGCCAGGCATACCGGCCGGGCTCCGGCGAGCTCCCGCACCGCGGCGGGCGGGGCCGCGGATCGCCGGTGCGCCCCCGTGCTCACCACTCAGCCGAACAGGACCTCGGCCTCGGCGTAGCGCTCGGGCGGGACCAGCTTGAGCTCGCTGGTGGCCTCGGCGATCGGGACCCGCACGATCGCGGTCCCCCGCAGCGCCACCATCTGCCCGAACGCCCCATCCCGGACGGCGTCGATGGCCTGGATGCCGAACCTGGTCGCCAGCACCCGGTCGAACGCGGTGGGGGTGCCGCCGCGCTGGATGTGGCCGAGCACCGTGGCGCGGGCCTCCTTGCCGGTCCGCTTCTCGAGCTCGTTGGCCAGCATCTGCCCGATCCCGCCAAGCCGGACGTGCCCGAACGAGTCCAGCCGCTCGTCGGACAGCGCCATCTCCTCCTCGGCCGGCCGGGCGCCCTCGGCGACCACCACAATCGGCGCGTACCGGGTCTGGAACCGGTGCTCCACGTAGGCGCAGACCCTCTCCATGCTGAACGGCTTCTCCGGGATGAGGATGACGTTCGCGCCGCCGGCCATCCCGGCGTGCAGTGCGATCCAGCCCGCATGCCTGCCCATCACCTCGACGATCAGCGCCCGGTGGTGGCTCTCGGCGGTGGTGTGGAGCCGGTCGATCGCCTCCATCGCGATGTTCACCGCGGTGTCGAACCCGAACGTGTAGTCGGTGGCGCCCAGGTCGTTGTCGATGGTCTTGGGCACCCCCACCACCGGCACCCCGTCGCCGCACAGGGCGGCGGCGACCCCCAGGGTGTCCTCGCCGCCGATCGCGATCAGCGCGTCCACGCCGAGCCCGGCGAGGTTGTCCTTGATCCGCTCCAGCCCGGACCGGCCGCCGTCAGCCGCAGCCGCGGCCAGCGGGTTGGTCCGCGACGAGCCCAGGATCGTCCCGCCGCGCGGCAGGATGCCCCGCACCGCCTGCACGTCGAGCGGCACGGTGTCGCCC
>JAIRTY010000438.1 GCA_031254715.1 Nocardiopsaceae bacterium
GCCCCCGCGCTGCCGAACAGGACCAGCGGGGCGGTGAGCACGTGGGCCTGGCTCGCCGCCGGAGTAAGCAGCCACACCAGGCAGAACGGCAACACGAGCAAGAGGTTGGTGAACACCCCGGCGAAGGCGGTGTACACCCGGTGCCACCTGTTCGGGAACAGGAGCACGTCGTCGGCCTTGCAGTAGGGCGCCAGGAACGGAAACCGCCACAGGATGCCGATCTCGCTGCTCGCCCCGCTGAAGTGCTTGCTCGTCACGCCGTGCGCGATCTCGTGCAGGGCTAGGCCGAGCCACATGACCGTTACGTATCCGATCCAGGCCGGGGGATAATGCCAGTCGGCGCGGACCTGCTGGTACAGCGCCCGGACGGAGATTGCCATGGCGATCTCCGCAACGAGCGCCGCGGTGAGAGCTGGCAGCACGAACCACCGGGAGAAAAGCGGCCGCAGCCACGGCTCGAGCCGGCTGAACAGCCGGTCCGGGTCGGCGAGCGAGAACCGCCGGTGCAAGAGCGTCGGGGTGCCCCGCCGCTGCCGTCGCCCGGCCTCGGCCATGCGGGCGATGGACGCTTCGTCGTCTGTTCCGGTCAGCAGGTGGCGGGCAGCGAGCAGGCCGAGGATCTGCTGCCAGTGCCCTTCGGCCAGCTGCCGGCCGAACCGGGCGGCGTACTCCCGGCCGATATCGCCGAGGCTGCGCCGCCCGTCGAGCCGGGAGATGATGAAGAACTCGCGTGGCCCGACCTGGAAATACCAGCAGGTGCGCGGGTCCTTGATGGTATGGGTCCAGCCAGCCCCGTCGCGCACCGCGGGGCCGAGTAAGAGGTCGCCGCGCAGCACCGGGCGCGCCGCGGCCAGTTCCACGGCTGCGGTCATCGCTTGCCCTCCTGACCCGCCAGATCGGCTTGGGCCGCCAGATCGGTGAACGCACGCCGAAGCACATAGGCCAGGTAGATCTCGTCCACGATGCTGACCCCGAGGCGGTTGTTCGTCATGTGGACGTAGCCGGTGAGCAGGATGCGGAGCACCAGGGACAGGTCAGTGACCGGCCGCGGCGCGGCTGTGGTCCTGGTCCCCTCCTCGTAGGCTGGGAAGATCATGCGCTGTTGGGCAGTGAGCCGGGCAATATGGTCCCTCAGCTCCAGGCAGTGCTCCGCCCAGTGCCGCATGAATCCGTTGAGGCGGCTGAAATCGTGCTCGCTGACCGCGGCGCGTATCCCGCCGACTCGCTTGGTCAGCGATTCCGACATGTCTGTATAGGCGGCTTCATATGCGCTTGCCCGCGTCCGGTTCGCATCCTGGTTCCGGGCTTCCCAGAACGCGCCATAGTCCTCGAAGAACCGCGCGGTCTCCGCAACGGACCCGCTGAACGCGACGGCCATGGCCACCATCATCTGTGCAGCGAGCCCGAACAGAACGGCGCGTACATGGACATTCGCGGTCTCGGTAAGGTGCAGCACCGTCGTGCTCGACTGCTCGAAATGCCACTCGGCCAGCCGCACACCGTCCGGGCCGCCGTAACGGTCGTACTCAGGCTCGTAGTCGATGTATGCCCAGGTGTTGTTCTCCCGCAGCGGTATCTGGCCGTTGGTGCCGTACTTGGCCAGCCAATCCTCTTCCGAGTACTCCGCCAGAAACAGCTCCTTGTATACCGGTGCGAGCACCTCAGGATCCACCTCGTAGAGGGCTGGGCGGCGGGCCAGGAACGCCGCTACCTTCTCCTCGGCCCGGCGGCGGATTTCCTCCTCGTCCTCCGGCCGGTGCGGCCGGAGCCGCAGCCGGATGTGCGGGCCCTCCATCCAGTACCTGATGAAGAAGAACCGCTGTAGCAGGCCGTCTTGCCGCAGGTCCCGCAGCAGGGGAATCACGCACTCAGTGAGCAGCGGGTTGTTGCTGCTGGTATAGAAGATGTGCATGGCGAGCCACTGCCCCGGGGGATCGGAGTCCTCGAACGGGTGCGCGGACCCGAGGTCGGCCGCCAGGCTCCGGGTTCCGGCACTCGTCGCGATGGTCATGGGGTCTGCCTCCTTCCGTCCAGTTCCACGGTTAGTTCGGTCACCCAGCGTCCCTCCCTCGATCGCACCCACAACTGACTGGGATCTGGCAGCATCTCCACCAGCACCAGCCGGCGCCCGGCGGCCTTGACGATGTGGTCGAGCAGGGTCAGCGAGAAATAGTCCTCAAAGTCCACGAAGTGCGGCTTGCGATCCGGTACCGGGGTTCCGGGGGCCGGGCGCTCGCCGGGGGCTGGCATGTCCGGTGTGGCGAACACCCACCGGGGCAGCCCGTGCTCGCGCCGCCAGCGTGTCCAGTCGAGGAACCACTCAGCGTCGCTGCTGCGGGGGCTACGTTGAGGCATCCGGGCTGGGTCGGCCTTCCAGACCTGGCGCTGCACAATGAGGTTGCGGTAGCGGATCCGGGGATGCCCCCTGATCGGGGCGTCCCCGAGCGGCTGGTCCGTGCCTGACCAGAAGTCGGGCGCCGCCATGCTGGTGTAGGAGAAGGTGAGCAGCAGCCGCTGGAGTTCCGGCAGCGCCAGCGGCATGAGGAAGCCGAGGTACACGGGGATGACCTCGCAGCCGAGCCGACGGGACCTGAGCTGAAGCCGGTCACGGGCCAGGTCGTCGGTTATGACCAGGTCGTCGATGGCAATCTGCTCGCCGGGCGCACGGAAACTGACGTCACCGGGACAGACGAGCTCATACGGCAAGACCGACGGATGCGCGTTGAGGTTTGCCGTGTCGTACCCGCCGGTCAGCTCGGCGAAGACCGCCCCCTCCGGCTGCAACTCGGCCAGGCTGGCCCGCAGGCCATCCAGTAGCCGGGCGTCACCTCCGCCGGTGAAGCAATGCGCGAATCGGGAGAAGAGCAAGGTCAGCCCGCTGTAGGCCCGGTTAACCACGCCCAGGGGCCGCCCCCTGACATTGGCGATCTGAAGGAAGAAGCTGCGAGGGTCCAGGTCGCCAAGGGAACCGGGCAGTTCGGCGGCGACGCCGTCAACGAACGCGTCGTCAAGCACGAGTTCGTCGGCGTCGCGCGGCAACGCGGCGTAGGCAGCGCGCATCTGCCGCACCAACTGGAGCCGCGCGTTGTCCAGGGCGTCGATCTCCGGCTGATGAAACCAGTTCTGCTGCCTGAGGTATTCGTTGTGTTCGTCGAACATCCGCCGGCTGGCGTTGTACTGCAGGTACTGATCGTAGAAGTCAAGGTGGAAGTCGTGGGTGAACTGGGCCAGGTCGTTGCAGACGCCGCCGCGGCCGAAGCGCGCGCGGAAGAAGCCCTTCGCCATGAACTGGTTATTCAGCGTGAGGTCGAACACTGGCAGCAGCCGCGACAGGCCGCCCAGGGCGGGAACCAGCTGGTCCCGCCAGCTGTCGCGGTCGGCCACCACCCGGGCCTCGCCGAGGCTGACGTCCTCGTAGAGCACGGTCCGCGGGCTCACGGGCGCGGAGCGGCCGAGCAGCCGCAGCGCGCCTTCGACACCTTCCCGGACGCCCGCCAGCAGCGCACGGCGCTCGTCCAGGCCGACCTCCCGGTAGTCGTCGGCCTGCGCGGCCAGCGCGGCGATCCGGCCGCCGAGCTCGCCTGACCACGGGGTGTCCAGGCGGCTGATCCGGTCCTGGAATTCCCGCGCCGGATCCGGATGATGACTATCCAGGTGCAGCGCGGGGATGGTGAGCAGGCCGAGACGGACCAAGTGGCTGAGGAACCGGCGCACGTCGGGGAGGCCGCGTCGCTGCGGATCCGCCGCGTGCAGTTGCCGGGCGAGCTCCCCGAACCTGATCGTGCTCCCGGACGGCGCGAGCGCCAGCAAGTCCGCCAGGAAGTTGCCGCTCACCAGGTAAAACAGGTCTTCCTGCAGCACGTCCATGGTCACGGCCGCATCGTCGTCGCCAGCCCTGCGCTGCCGCCGCACGTACCGGATGCGGTCGTGGTC
>JAIRTY010000452.1 GCA_031254715.1 Nocardiopsaceae bacterium
GCAGTCGAACAGGAACCTGACCCCGCCGGGCTTGCCCTGCCTGGGACGCCGGAAGTCCACGCATGCCAGCCGGCCGCCGCGCAGGTCGATCCCGCACTCCTCGCGCACCTCCCGGCGGCACGCCTGCCATGGAGTCTCCCCGTCGGCCTCCATCACGCCGCCGGGGATCGTCCAGCCGGACTTGTAGGTGGGCTTCAGGATGAGCAGCCGGCGGCCCTCATCGAAGATCATCCCTCCGGCAGAGGCCGGGACGGCAGGGACGGCAGTGGCAGGCGGGCCGGCGGCGCCCGCCTCAGATCGACCGGTCACGGCAGCCACGCTATGTGCTCTGACCCCGGTGCCTGCCGGACCCGCCCGGGGCTCCCCCGTGGGCACGGGCGTGGCCCAGGAGGTGCTCACCGGCCCGCCACAAGCTGTAGCCAATCAGCGCCAGCGGCGGCAGTGCCGCCGCTGGCCGCCACGATGCCTGGCGCATGGCCGCCGCCAGGCGTGACGCGGCGCTCCTGCCCAGCGGGGCGAGCAGCAGCAGGTGCCCGCCGCCCCGGCCGGACCGGCGGGCCTGCCGCCACCTGGCGACGCCGTACACCGCGCTGGCCACGGCCGCCGCGATGAGCTGAGCTGTCCAGGCCGACGTGCCGGGAAAGTGCGGTTCCCGGATAGAGGACAGGTGCAGGTACTGCAGGAGGCCGCTCGCGATGCCGATGGCGGCGATGGCGGCGGCAGCGGCGGCGAGGACCGGGGAGATCTGCCGGGTGATCCGGGCGACCGCGTTGCCGGTAGCGGGGGCATCCTGAGCGCGCTCGGGCAGTTCACCGGCCGGGAACGGGACGTGCTCCAGCAGGTGGCGGCCGGGAAATCCAACGCCCGGCCGCCCGGCCCGGAATCCGCACCCCTGGGTGCCGGGATGCCGTGCTGAGTTCGCTCAGCCGATGCCGAGTTGCTGACGGCGCACCGCGACGACGGTCGCGATGACGTCCATCGGATGGATCCCGATTGGCGGCGGCGGGCTTACCTGAGTCTCAATGACCGACAGCAGCCGGAAGGCCTCTTCTTGGCTGGAGCCCAGGATCATGCGCCGATACCTCCGCAGATAATCTTCGGCCCAATGGACAGTCCTGTCTGACAGCCGCGACACATCCAGGGCCTGGGCCCAGGCGAGCAGGTCCGGCCGCACCGCTTCGGGACCCGGTACCACATCGGGACTACCCTGATCCGGTACCGCACCTGGATCTGGCTGCGCCGTCCGCCGCCACCAGCGCCTGGTCATAGCTCACCTCGGCTGTAAAGTACCGTCCCTGCTCAGCCGGGGCCAAGCGACCGGGCTGGCCGGCAAGATCCCCCTGCTGTGCAGCGCGAGCGGAAGCGCCGGAACCAGGCTCGTCGCTGCCCTTCGGGGAGGGTGACCTGCGGGGGTTTGATGTGGCACCCCGGGCGTGCCTCGAACGCGCGATCTACGCGCCCTCATAGGGCATTGGGGATGATGACGACCCCGGGACTCCTCGGGCGGTTTCGTCCTGAGTGTGACATCCCAGCTCACGAGGGCGCTTAGGAGAGATGTAACACCCCGCGAAGCACCCTCGGCCCTGTACCCGCCGAGGGTGCTTCCGTGTCTACCGTGTCTCCCGTGTGACAAGCCAGCGCTCTAAAGCGCTTAGTAGGTCGTACCACCCTGAGAGGCACCCCCGGCACCCCCCCGCCGGGGGTGCTCTCATTTTCCCTAGGTTGGGTAGCCGTCAGCCGGCGGTACCGGCCTGCGACTGTCTCATCGCACGGAACGGGCACGGCCATGCGCGTGATCGAGCTATGAAGGTCTCAATCTGCGTTGGAGGGCTCGTGAGGATGGGCGCCCCGGGCGCGACTCGAACGCGCGACCTACTGCTTAGGAGGCAGTTGCTCTATCCGCTGAGCTACCGGGGCTGACTGGGCGCGTTCCAAGGGTAGCCGGTAAGAGGCCGGTGCCGGGCGGGCCCGGCCCGTGCGGGGATCGGCGGAGCCCGGCGGCGCCCCGTAGGGTGGGCACAAGCTGGGGACTACGACGAGGAGCACAGCGCGGTGCAGGTCCGAGATGTCATGACGGAAGCGACGGTCACCGACTCCGCGGCGGATTCGCTCCGCTCGGCGGCGGAGCGGATGTGGCGCAACCAGACGGGATCGCTGCTGGTCATGGACGGCGACCAGCTCGCAGGCATCATCACCGAGCGCGACGTGCTGCGGGCGGTGGCGCTCGGCGCCGACCCGGACACCAGCACCGTGGACGAGGCCATGACCGCCGAGGTGCTCACCGTGCCGCCCGGCACGTTGCTGACCGACGCTGCCCGGCTGATGGCGACCCGGTGGATCAGGCACCTGCCGGTCACCGACGCCGGCCGGGTGCTCGGGGTGGTCAGCATGCGCGACGTCACCGGGGTCTTCGCGGCGCTCGCGCCGGGCAGCGTGCAGGTAGAGCACGAGTTCGACCAGCTGGTCAGGGAGCGCCGACTGGCCCGGATCGAGCACGGCGACCTGGACTGAGCGACCTCATCGATTAGCCGTTCGGATCCGGCCCCCTAGCGGGGGTCAGAACTTAACGGCTGGCGAGAGCGGGCTGCTGGGGCGCAGCCGCCGGCGCGGGAATCCCGCCCGTCAGGGGAGCTCGAGCGGCAGGGTGATGCCGTCGAGGGTGTGCGGGCAGGGGCAGGTGCGTTCCGCGGGCAGGGTCTCGATGAGCGTGAACACGAGCTCGCGCAGCCGGCTCACGTTGCGCCCGAACTCGCGGAAGACCTCTTCCTGGGTGACCCCCTCGCCCACCGCGACCCCCGCGTCGGTGTCGGTGACCAGCGCCAGCGACGTGTAGCAGAGCGCGAGCTCGCGGGCGAGGGCAGCCTCCGGATGGCCGGTCATGCCGATCAGTGTCCAGCCCTGGCCGGCGTACCAGCGCGACTCGGCGCGGGTCGAGAACCGGGGCCCGTTGATGACGACCAGGGTGCCGGAATCCACCACCGGCCATCCCGCCGCGCCGGCGGCGGTGATCGCCCGCTCCCGGCCGTGCGGGCAGTAGGGGTCGGCGAACGCGATATGGACCGGCCGTTCGCCCTCGTAATAGGTGTTCTCACGGCCGTGGGTGCGGTCGACCAGCTGGTCGGGGATGGCCAGCGTGCCCGGGCCGAGCAGCGGGGTCAATGACCCGACCGCGGTGGGCGCCAGCACCTGGCGGACTCCCAGCGAGCGAAGCGCCCACAGGTTCGCGCGGTAGGGGATGCGGTGCGGCGGGAACTGGTGGTCCCGCCCGTGCCGGGGCAGGAACGCCACCTGGCGGCCCGCCACCTCGCCGATCGTGATCGCGTCGCTCGGGGTGCCGAACGGGGTCTCGGCCTTGACCTCCTCGGCGTGATCAAGCAGCGAGTAGAACCCCGACCCCCCGATCACCCCGATAGCGGCCCGGGCCGGCACGCTCAGGCCACTTTCGCGCCCGAGGACGAGCCCGAGGACGAGCCGGCGGAGCCGTTCTTCGACCCCGTGGCCGCCTTGTCGCCG
>JAIRTY010000478.1 GCA_031254715.1 Nocardiopsaceae bacterium
GCCCCGGCGTCCGGGCGGCGCAGCACATCCATCCCGCCGAGTTTGCCGACGGCCTCGACCTCGCCGCCGACCTTGCCCTTGGGGTAGCGCACCACGGTCGGCCCGTCGCCGATGTTCACGGCCTCGTTCAGCAGCTCGGCCACCCGGGCCGCGTCCCTGGGCGCGGCTACCCGCAGCCCGGGCACGATCTGCAGCGCCGACCCGTCCCACATGCCGTGGTGGCTGGGGCCGTCCGGGCCGGTCACCCCGGCTCGGTCGAGCGCGATCGTGACCGGCAGCCGGTGCAGCGCCACGTCAAGCAGTAGCTGGTCGAACGCCCGGTTGAGGAACGTCGAGTAGAGCGCGACCACCGGGTGCAGGCCGCCCATGGCGAGCCCGGCCGCGCTGGTCATGGCGTGCTGCTCGGCGATGCCGACGTCGTAGACCCGGTCCGGGTACGCCTCAGCGAACGGCGCAAGCCCGGTGGGGTGGAGCATCGCGGCGGTGATCGCGACCACGTCCGGGCGGCGGGCGCCGATCGCGACCATCTCGTCGCCGAAGACCCTGCTCCAGCTGCCGGGCGCGGCGCCCGCGGGGGGAAACTGGTGCAGGCAGTCCACTTTGTTCTGCTCGGCCTCGGGGTAGCCGAACCCCTTCTTCGTGATCACGTGGACGAGCACCGGCCCGCCGAATTCGCGCGCACGCCGCAGCGCGTGCTCCACCAGCTTCTCGTCGTGGCCGTCGATCGGGCCGACGTACTTCAGGCCGAGGTCCTCGAACATCACCTGCGGCTGCAGCACGTCCTTGATGCCCTTCTTGATGCCGTGCAGCGTCTCGTACAGCGGCGGGCCGACCACCGGCGTGTGCGACAGCGTGGTCTTGATGTAGTCGAGCACGTTCTCGTACCGCTGGCTGACCCGGATGGCGGCCAGGTGGGTGGCGAGACCGCCGGTGGTCGGCTGGTAGGACCAGCCGTTGTCGTTGACCACCATGACCAGCCGCGAGTCCTTGGACTCCGCGATGTTGTTCAGCGCTTCCCAGGCCATCCCGCCGGTCAGCGCGCCGTCGCCGATCACCGCGACCACCGTGCGGTGCGTCTCCCCCCGCAGCCGGTACGCCTTGGCCAGCCCGTCGGCGTAGGACAGGCTGGTGGAGGCGTGCGAGTTCTCGACCAGGTCGTGCTCGGACTCCGCCCGGCTCGGGTAGCCGGACAGCCCGCCGCGCTGCCGCAGCGTGCCGAACTCGGCCTGCCGCCCGGTGAGCAGCTTGTGCACGTACGCCTGATGGCCGGTGTCGAACACGATCCGGTCCATCGGCGAGTCAAACACCCGGTGCAGTGCGATGGTCAGTTCCACCACGCCGAGGTTGGGCCCGAGATGGCTGCTGGTCTTGGCCACCATGGGCCCCTGTGCCCATTCGATGAGGAAGTCTCGGATCTCGCTGGCGAGCACCGGCAGCTGGTCGGCGCTGAGCTGCTTGAGGTCCTGCGGGCCGGCGATGGACTCCAGCAGGGTCACCTGTGCTCCTCCTTGTGCCTTGGCGCGGTGCCGTAGCCCGTGGCGGGGGTGCCGCGGCGCCGGGCCCGTGATAGCGGGGCGACGGGAAGCCGGGCCTTCCGCCGAGTGTATTTCGCCCGCGCCCGCTACCGCACGGCCGGCTCGCGATGCGGGGCCGGCTCGGGTGCCGGCACTGCTACCCGCATCGTCCTGATCTCATGCGGGATCAGCGCGAGCAGCGCGGCGGCGACGGTCAGCCCGGCCGCGCCGTACTCGGCCGGGAACAGCCCGATGGCGGCGGCGGCCGGCCCGGCTGCCAGCGCCCCGGCCGGGCTGGCGAGCAGGGACCCGAGGATGTCATAGGAGGAGACACGGGCCAGCTTGCCCGGCGGGATGAACCGCGCCAGTGCCACCGTCCACTGCACCATCATGATCTCGACCGACCCGCCGATGACGGCGGCGGCCAGGCACACGGCAGGCAGCGGCCAGCGCATCGCCAGCGACAGCGGCTCGAGCGCGCAGGCGGCGCCGATCAGCGCCACGAACCTCATCGGCCGGCGGGGCGCGAACCTGAGCGCGATCAGTCCCCCGGCCACCAGGCCGACCGCCTCCGCCGCGGTGATCGCGCCCCAGGCGGCGGGCCCGCCCAGGAAGCGCTTGGCGACCACCGGGCCGAGCACCTGGAACCCGCCGTACCAGGCGGCCATGACCACGCTGTACTCCGCCACGATCACCCACAGCCAGCGCCGGGAGATGAACTCGGTCCAGCCCTCGCGCAGGTCCCTGACCAGGCCGCCGCCAGCGCCGCGGCGCTCGCCCGGGGCCCGGATGGCCAGCAGCAGCGGCACGGACCCCAGCATGCCGGCGCCGCAGGCGGCAAGCGCCCAGCCCGGCCCGGCCAGCGCGACGAACGCGCCCGCGGCCGCCGCGCCGCCCATCTGGGCCGTGTTCATCGCCAGCCGGCTCACCGCGCTCGCCTCCTGCAGCAGCCCGGCCGGGACCAGCCGGGGCAGCAGCGCCTGCGACGCCGGGTAGAACACGGCCATGCCGGAGCCGGTCAGCGTCTCCAGCGCGATCATCTGCCAGACCCGGGGATGACCGGTCAGGACCAGCAGGCCGAATCCGCCCTCCCCCGCCGCGATCATGAGGTTGGCGGCGACGATCACCTTCTGCGGCGCGATCCGGTCCGCGACCACGCCGCCGGCCAGCGCGAACACCAGCGCCGGGGCGATCTGCGCGGCCAGCACGTACGACAGGTCGGCCGTCGACCCGGTCACATCCAGGACCGCGAAGGCCACGCCGACCAGCGAGAACGCGAACGCCGCTGGTGCCAGCAGCCGGTCTGCGAGCAGCAGCCGGAAGTCCCGGTACGCGAGCACCGGCAACCGCTTCGCGAGGCCCGTCCGCGGCATGGGCTGGGTCCGATCCGTGCGAGGCCGCGGGCACGTTGGGACGCCAGGCGGCTGACTGGTGATTCAGCCTTCGACGCTAGCCGCCCGCTGGCCTAGGCGGCAACTTGATTTCCCAGGCCAGGACCGGCGGCGCCGTCCCGTTAAACCGCTGGCGCCTGGAACGGATTCTCCACCCGGACACCGCGAATGACCTGGCCGTGAGAGAGATCCTCGGTCAGCACCCGCTCGCAGCCGGCGTCCCGGGCAGCTTCGATGATCAGCGCATCCCACAGGGACACGTGGGCATGGCGGGAGGTGTCCATGGCCGCCAGGACGAGCGGCTTGTCTATCCCGACGACTGCCAGGCTGGCCAGGCCGCGAGCGGCTGCGGCAGCTCTCTCCTCCGCGAGCGGCTCCCGCAGTTTCCTGGTAACCGTCACGTAGAACTCCTGCAGGACCTGCGTGCTCACAACAAGATCGTCAGATTTGCCGGATAGCACGCCGATCGCGATGTCGTGCTTGCGCTTCTCCGCCGGGCTCTCGTCCGCCGCATAGACCGGCACGTTGGTGTCAAGGAAGGTCCTACCGCTCATACAGCTCATCCCGGGTCCAGGTACGGCCGGCGTCACCGCTGCTCGCGCCGGTTCCCTGCACCGCCGCCAGGAACTCCTTGATGCCTTGCGCCGCGGCTGACTCACCCGCGAGCCGTGCCAGATAGTCCCGGATAAGAGCGTTGACCGACGTTCCCTGCTGCATGGCGCGGATCCTTGCCCGCCGCAGCGTGTCTTCGTCGACGGCTAGCGTCAGATTCGTCATGCCGCCCCCTAAGTGCTACACGGAATAAGTGTAACACGTAAGCGAAGGAACGCCCGCGATCGGAACGCTCCGGCAGTCACGCGCGCGCGACGTCAGCCTGGCACCTCTACCGTTCGGTATCAATGTCCGCCTGGCGCGTCAGGCCGGCGATCAGCATCACCATCAACGACGGCGGCGGCGCTTCCGCCTGGATTACCTGGCTCGGGCCGGCGGGCGGGTTCCTGACCGGGGTCGGCGCGCTCGGCGGCCTGGTCGCGTTCCGCCGGGGCGGGCCGGCGCCCGGGCCCCGCTATTCGTCGATCACGGACTTGAGCCACTCCAGGGTGGTACGCAGATGGTGCCTGATCAGCACCTCCATCCGGTCCCCGTCGCCGTCAGCCAGCGCAGCCACCATCTCCTGGTGCTCGCGGTCCGCCCGGCTCCGGCCCTCGGGCGCGGCGGCCAGCATGTGCACGTACAGGCCGGACCGGTTCCGCAGCACCCCTATCAGCTCGCTCAGCAGTGGCTTGCCGGCTATCTCATACAGCTGGGCATGGAACGCGATGTTGGCTTTCTCCCAGCCCGCGGGGTCTTCGATGCGGGCGTGCGTGGCGAGCATGTCCCGCAGCCGGGCGAGGTCGGCATCGGCCCGCAGAGCGGCGGCGCGGCGCCCGGCCATGGCCTCGAGCACCTCTTGCAGTTCGAAGATCTCGGACACCTGGGCTATCGACGGCTTCGCGACCATGGCGCCCCGGTGCACGTCCAGCCGCACCAGGCCCTCGGCCTCCAGCCGCTGCAGCGCCTCGCGCAACGGGGTGCGGCTGACGCCGAGCCGTCCGGCGATCTCGTCCTGGCGCAGCGGCGCCCCGGCAGGCACCTCTCCGGACAGGATTATCGCCCGCAGCGCCTTCGCCGCCGCCTCGGTGGCCGTCGTCCGGTCGATCCGCCGGGACACCTCCCCGCCCTCCCTGGCTAGCGCCATCGCGGTTGCGCCGCCTTCGTGCGGCCGCGGCCGGAGGCTCCGCCCGGCAGGCTGCCACGATACAAGGCCTCCTGCGGCCCCGGCTGCGCCCGGCGCGCGCTGGTCACGGCCGCGCCCGCCCGTCCATCAGCAGCGACCGGAGCGTGAGCCGGTCCACGGCGCGGTCAGCCGCCTCGCCGAGGCCAGCCGCTGAGAACGCGGCGAGATCCCGCTTGATTTCCCCGCAGACCTCCGCGGGCTGGCGCAGCAGCAGGCCGACGGCATCGGCAGCGGCGGCGGGGAGTGCGTCCGGCGGCACCGCCCGGTTGATCAGCCCCGCCCGCTCTGCCTCGGACGCGCTCAGCGGCATACCGGTGGCGGTCAGCCAGAACGCAAGCCTGCGCCCCAGCAGCGCCGGCAGCCAGGTCAGCACCAGCGCCGGTGCCAGGCCCGCCTCGGCCTCCGGGAACCAGAACCGGGCGGTCTCGGC
>JAIRTY010000746.1 GCA_031254715.1 Nocardiopsaceae bacterium
CGAGGCCGGCAGGAAGGCGACCCCCAGCCCGTTCCTGACCAGCCCCGCCGCCATGCTGAACTGGCCCGCCTCGAACGCGACCTGCCGGTCAAGGCCGGCGGCGGCGAATGCCTGGTCGACCACGGCCCGGTTGCCCCAGCCGGGCGGGAAGTCGATGAACGGCTCGCCCGCCAGCTGCTCCAGGGTGACCCCGGGCCGGCCGGCCAGCGGGTGCGCCGGGGGACAGACCAGCAGCAGCGGTTCCTCGCTCAGCAGCCGCAGCGTGAGCCCGGCCGGCGGCGGGCCGGGCCGCGACAGCAGGGCCAGGTCCAGGCTGCCGCCGGCGACCGCGGCGGCCAGCTCCGCCGACCCGCCGGCGGCCAGCCGGAGCCGCACCGCGACACTGGGATGAGCCGAGTGGAACCGGCCGAGCACGGCGGGCAGGTCGACCCGCCCGGTGGAGAGCATGGTGCCGATCGTGAGCGTGCCGCGCAGGCCCGCCCGGGCCTCGCCCACGGCGTCCACCGCGTTCTGGGCGGCGGCCAGGGTGGCGCGGGCCTCGGGGAGCAGCACCTGGCCGGCGTCGGTGAGGGCCACCCGGTGCCGGTCCCGGTCGAAGAGCGGGCTTCCCAGCTCGCGCTCAAGGTTCTGGATCGCGCTGGAGACGCCCGACTGGACGACGTGGAGCCGGCGGGACGCGCGGGTGAACGACAGCTCCTCGGCCACCGCCACGAAGTACTCCAGGTGACGAAGCTCCATGAGGGGATTATCTCTCTCGCAGATGACTCTAAGCATCGATGGTCGTCGCAGATGATGAATAGCAACGGCCCGTTCCCGGGTTACTGACCCATGTAACGCAGTTTCCACCCGCCTCCAGGGAGATCACCATGCCGGCAGCACCCCCGCGGCCTGCGGCCGCGGGCCGTCACGGGCTCGCGTTCTGGCTGGTCGGCTACGCGTTCCTGGTCACCATGGCGTTCTCTTCCGTCCCCACCCCGCTGTACGTGCTGTACCAGGCGCGGGACGGGTTCGGCGCGCTGATGGTCACCGTGATCTTCGCCGCCTACGCGGCCGGGGTGATCGCGAGCCTGTTCCTGGTCGGCCATCTGTCCGACTGGCTGGGCCGGCGGCGGATGGTCGCCGCCGCGGTGGCCGTCAACATGGCGTCCGGGGCGGCGTTCCTGTTCTGGCCGTCCGTGCCGGGACTGCTCACCGGCCGGGTGATCTCCGGGATCAGCATCGGGATGCTGACCGCCACCGCCACCGCCTACCTGGGCGAACTGCACGCGGCGGCGCACCCGGAGGCGGGCCCGGCCCGGGCCGAGATGGTCGCCACCGCCGCCAACCTCGGCGGGCTGGGCGCCGGTCCGCTGCTGGCCGGGTTCCTTGCCCAGTACGCTCCCGATCCGCTGCGGCTGCCGTACCTGGTGGCCGAGGCGCTGATGCTGGCCGGCGCGATCGGGCTGGCGCTGGCGCCGGAGACCGCGCCGCGGCCGCAGCGGCGCCCGCCCTACCGGCCGCAGCGGGTGTCGGTGCCGTCTGCGCACCGGCCGGTGTTCTTCGCCGCCGGCCTGGTGGCTGCGGCCTCGTTCGCCCTGTTCGGGCTGTTCACCTCGCTGTCGCCGAGCGTGATCGCGGGACTGCTGCACGACCGCTCGCACGCGCTGGCCGGGTCGGCCACCTTCGCTGTGTTTGCCGCGGGAGCCCTGGCCCAGCTGGGCCTGAGCCGGGCGCCGGTCCGCCGCCAGCTCGGGTTCGGGCTGGCCGGCGTGGCCGCCGGGCTGGCCCTGGTGACGGCGGCGGCCTGGCTGCCGAGCCTGGCGCTGCTGCTGACGGGCGGGGTGGTGGCCGGCGCCGGGGCCGGGGCGCTGTTCCGCGGCAGCGTGTCAGCCGTGGCCGCGATCGCGCCCGCCGGCGCCCGCGGCGAGAGCCTGGCCGGGCTGTTCCTGGCCGGGTACGCGGGGCTGGCGGTCCCGGTGGTCGCGCTGGGCTTTGCCGCCCAGGCCCTGTCCGCGCGGGACGCTGTAATCGGCTTCGCCGCGGTGCTGGCCGTGGTCATCGCGCCGGCGGGCCGCAGGCTGCTCCGGCACGGGGCGGTGGCCGCCGGCGAACCGGCTGGGCACCCGGCACCCGCAGGCGGCCCGGCCGGGACCCCGCGCCCGCACGCGGCCCCGCCCGGCGGACGTCGCCCGCCGGCCGTAGTGTCGATGCCATGCTCCCCCCGACAGCCGTGAGGTGATTCATGCAGTACGTCAACTTCGGCGGCACCGGCCTGCGGGTGTCCCGTGTCTGTCTCGGCATGATGAGCTTCGGAACCGGTGAGGAACGGCCGTGGGCGGTCGATGAGAGCACGGCCGAGCCGATCGTCGCCGCTGCGGCCGACGGCGGGGTGACGTTCTTCGACACGGCGGACGCCTACAACGAGGGGCGGAGCGAGGTCATCACCGGCCGGCTGCTCGGCAAGTTCTTCCGGCGCGATGACGTGGTGGTGGCCACCAAGGTCTTCTTCCCGACCGGTCCCGGCGAGAACAACCGGGGCCTGTCCCGCAAGCACATCATGGCCGCCATCGACGCCTCGCTGGAACGGCTCGGCATGGATTACGTGGACCTGTACCAGATCCACCGCTGGGACCCGCGGACGCCGGTCGAGGAGACGATGGCGGCGCTGCACGAGGTGGTGCGCGCTGGCAAGGCCCGGTACATCGGGGCCAGCAGCATGTTCGCGTGGCAGTTCGCCAAGGCGCAGCACACCGCCAGCCGGCACGGCTGGACCCGGTTCGTGTCCATGCAGAACCACTACAACCTGATCTACCGCGAGGAAGAGCGGGAAATGATCCCGCAGTGCATCGACCAGGGCGTGGCGGTGCTGCCGTGGAGCCCGCTGGCGCGCGGGGTGCTGGCCGGCACCCGCACCCGGGCCGGCGAGCAGCGCACCGCCCGGTCGGGCACGGACCCGCTCGTCGACTCGCTCTACAACCAGCCGACGGATTTCGACGTGGTGGAGCGGGTCGCCGAGGTCGCGGCTGCGCGGGGCGTGCCGCCCGCGCAGATCGCGCTGGCCTGGCTGCTGCACCGGCCGGGCGTCACCGCCCCGATCGTGGGCGCCACCAGGCCCGGCCACGTCGAGGACGCGCTCGCCGCCGAGCAGCTGGAACTCACCGGGGATGAGATGGCCCGGCTGGAGGAGCCGTACCTGCCCCACCCCATCCGCGGTCACGGGTGACGGCGCGGGACCGGCTGCCCGGCTAGCGAGCTGAGGGCGGCGGTCCCAGGACTCGGCGCTGGTCCCGGCCAAACCGGTTAGCTGTGCTCACCGGGCCGGGCTGGTGAGCGCCGGGCCGGTCAGTGCTTGACGTAGAAGCCCTTTCCGCGCACGGAGATGATCAGGCCTTCGTCGCTGAGGGTGGTGAGGGCCCGCTGGCTGGTGCGGTGCGAGACGCCGTACTGCTGGGCAAGGGTGAGGATCGACGGGATCCGCCCGGTGAACTCCTCTGCCTGGATGCCCTTGCGGAGTATCGCCGCCAGCTGCTCGTGCAGCGGGACCGGCGAGTCATGGTCAAGCACGAGCCCAAGCGTCCCCCCGGCTTTCGCTTATGTGCGTATTAGGGCTTACCCGTGTGCACACCTGTGTACCCTTAACGCATGACCGAGGAACCGAAGGACCAGCCGGCCGACGAACCGGGGAGCGTGGCCGGCGCGGAGCTGCGCCGTCTCCAGCACGCCTATCCCGGCTGGCACGTCTGGTACGTGCTGACCTGGGACGGCGTCAGCAACGGGATCGTGTGGTGCGGCCGGCGTCACCGCGACGGGCGGTTAGCGGAGGCCGACACCGCGGGGCGCCTCGCCACCTACATCGCCGACGCCGACCTCCCCGTTCCCTAGTGCGTGACCATGACTGGCGGCACCAGGTCCGTCATGCCCCCGGCGCGGGCGGCAGGTAGGGCAGGCCCACCATCGCGGCGAGCTCCGAGAGGGTGTACTCGAACATCGGAGCCGCGTCATCCAGGGCGAAGTGCAGGTGCCCGAAGACCTCCAGGCTCACCATCCCGTAGAGCCGGACCCAGCACCAGAGGAAGGTGAACACCGCGCCAAGCGGCAGCTCGGCGCCGAGGCTGTCCCGGTAGCGGGCAAGCTGGTCGCGCAGGCCCTGATCGATCTCACTGTCGGGGCGCACCGGGAAAGGATGATGCTGCCACAGGTCCAGGAACAGCGTGAAGAACGTACTCGCGAACTTCATCGCGCAGGCGGCGATCACGTCATCGCCGTCAAGCGCCGCTTCCAGGTCGGGCAGCGGGCTGCCGAACAGCAGCCCGAACTCCGGCCGGTGATCGAGTGACCAGCGGCGGAACTCGTGGCAGGCGGCGACCAGCTTGTGCGTCATGTCACCGCCGCTGGTCGCGGCCGCGCGGCCGATCGCCGCCTGGATGTCGCCGGCTATCTCGGTGAAGATATCGGCGATCACGTGCCCGATGAGATCCTCCCGGCTGCCGAAATAGCGGTACAGAGCCGGGGCCGTCATGCCCATCTCGCGGGCGATAGCGCGCAGCGACAGGGCGTCCGGGCC
Organism: Nocardiopsaceae bacterium; assembly: GCA_031254715.1. Lineage (GTDB taxonomy): Bacteria > Actinomycetota > Actinomycetes > Streptosporangiales > Streptosporangiaceae > JAIRTY01. Next base: position 4,544 of record JAIRTY010000746.1, read on the forward strand.
ATCGGCGACCAGGATGCGCCGGGCCGTCAGCTTGATCTCATCCGTGGTCGCGGCCCGGACGCGGTCGCGACGGCTCGGCGCCTCGCCCGGCTGCCCCGCGTGCCCGCTGGCCAGCTGTGCCACACCGCCTCCCGTAAACGCGCTTGACAATCGTAAACGCCGTATGCGAAGTTAACGCTGTTGCAGTTAGTTTACATCATTCACCAATGTGAACAACCGGTTACAGCTTAGCGGGAAACCGGGAGCTCGTCCCGGATCAGGCGGCTACGGAGGGGTCAATGTTCGAGGCATGGGGGCGTTTCGTATTCCGGCGCCGGTGGGTGGTGCTGCTGGTCGCCGGGGCAGCCGTGATCGGCGCCGCGCTCTGGGGGACCGGCGTGTTCGGCGCGCTGCAATCGGGCGGCGGGTTCACCGCCCCGGGGAGCCAGAGCCAGCGTGCCAGCGACCTCGCGACGAAGGCGTTCGGGCGGGACACCGCGGACGTGGTGGTGCTGTACCGCAGCCACCAGTTGACGACGGCGGACCCGGCCTACCGGGCGGCGGTCACCCGCACCCTGGCGGCACTGCCCAAACAGCACGTGGTGTCCTATCAGACCTACTGGTCGACCGGTTCGCCGCGGTTCACCGGCGCGGGGGGGCATGCCACCTATGCCGTGCTCCGGCTGGCCGGGGGCACCGACTCCGCCCAAATCAAGGACTATCAGGCGATCAGCGGCAAGCTCGGCGCGCCCGGCCTCAGCCAGCGGGCGGGCGGCCAGATCCCTACCGAGCAGGCCATCAACGATCAGGTCAAGTCCGACATCGGCCGGGCCGAGATGCTCTCCATGCCGGTGCTGCTGATCCTGATGCTGGTGATCTTCGGCAGCCTCGCCGCCGCCAGCCTGCCGCTCGCCATCGGCGGGCTCGGGATCCTCGGGTCGTTCACCGCGCTGCGGCTGCTGACCCTGGCCACCGACGTCTCGACATACTCGATCAACATCACCACGATCCTCGGCCTGGGCCTGGCCATCGACTACGGGCTGTTCATGGTGGCCAGGTTCCGGGAGGAACTGCGCCGCTGCGAGCGGGTGGAAGACGCCCTTGCCAGGACCGTGGCCACGGCGGGCCGGACGGTGGTGGTGTCCGGCGTGACGGTCGCGGTCGCGCTCTCCGGCCTGATCCTGTTCCCCGAGATGTTCCTGCGGTCCATGGGCTACGGCGGGGTCGCCACGGTGGCGGTCGACATGCTGGCCGCGCTCACGGTGATGCCCGCGCTGCTGGCGGTGCTGGGCCGGCGGGTGAACGCACTGCGGATCCGCCGCTCGGCCGGGCGGGTGACGGCCAGCGGCAGTGGCGCCTGGTACCGGATCGCCCG
>JAIRTY010000691.1 GCA_031254715.1 Nocardiopsaceae bacterium
CGGTCGGTCACCTTCTCCAGCGCCGCCTCCAGCTCCAGGGCTGAACCGGCGGGATCCTGCCTCACCGGCCCGCGAGGCCCGCCGGGGCTTCATCCGAGTGGGCCGTGGTAGGCCACGCCGGTGGCCAGCGCGGCCACTGCGAGTGAAAGATAGCCAAGCGTCCAGGCAAGCTGGAAGTCGCGCGCCCGCAGGTGGGCAGCCAGGGCGATGACGAAGTACACGACCAGCCCGGATGCGGCGGCAATCCCGAGTACCGGTACCGCAAGACCCGCCAGCAGCCCCGCCCCGGCCAAGCCGAGCAGGATCCCGAACGGGATCCGCAGCGACTCAGCGAGACCCAGTCTCCCCGCGGTGTCGGTGATGAACCTGGCACGCGTGAAGCTCGCGTAGGCGGCGTAGGCGCAGGCGAGCGCGGTCAGGCAGGTAAACGTGACGTCAGCAGCAAACACAAGGTCCGCCTCCCGCGAGATAGCTTGGTATTGAATAGCTTTATTACAAGCTAGTTCATGATTTAGCTTAATGCCAAGCTATGGGGCTACACTCCTTGGCATGGAGAGCGACTCGGTCGACCGCATCGTCCAGGCGTGGGCCCGGTATGACCCGCGGATACGCTCCAGCTCGCTCGAAGTCACCGGGCGGCTCGTCCTGTGCGCCGCCTACTGCGATCGTGCCGTCGCCGCCGCCCTCCGGCCATTCAGCCTGAGCATCGCCGACTTCGACGTCCTGAACACCCTCCGCCGGCGCAGCGACCGGCACGGCACCAACCCCAGCGACCTCGCCCGGTCCTCGCTGATCACCACCGGGGCGATGACCGCGCGGCTCAACCGGCTCGAGCGAGCCGGGCTCATCCGGCGCGTTCCCGACCCCGCCGACCGGCGCGCCGTCCTGATACGGCTCACCAGGCAGGGCGTCAGCAAGGCCCGGCAAGCACTCGGCGCCGTCATCGCCGCCAGCGAGACCTTCCTCGAGCCGCTCACCACGCAGCAGCAGCACACGGCAGCCGGTGTGCTCAGGCAACTCCTGCTGCACCACGAAACCCCGCCCTGACCGGCCACGGCCGGGCCGCGCTTGACGCCTGCACACGGGCGCCGCGGGACCTGCTGGCGGCCTGTAACCGGCGCAGCGGCATTGGTCAGCTGTCCGCGACCCGGGCGCGCTGGCCGCGCGGCAGGCGGCTCACCACCAGATCGTAGGAGTGCTGGATCATCTCCTCGAGCGCCTCGTCGTCGACGGACCCGTCGAGGTCAACGGAGTTCCAGTGCCGCTTGCTGGCGTGGTACCCGGGGCGGACGGCGGGGTATTGCGCCCGGAGCTCCCGGGCGAGTTCCGGGTCGCACTTGAGGTTCACGAACCCCGGGCTGCCCTCGAGCATGATCAGGGCGAACATCCGGCCGCCTGCCTTGAAGACGGCGACCTCGTCCCCGAACGGGTAGTCCTCGACCGCGCCGGGCAGCCGGGAGCAGAACGTGAGCACGTCGTCGCGGTTCACCCGTCAAGCGCCTCGATCCATTTCTTGAGCCGGCGGGCCGCGCGGCTCATCAGCTCCGGCCTGCCGAGGGCGCTGGCCACGACGGCGGCCCCCTGGTACCCCGCCACCAGCTCGACCGCCAGGTCGTGAGCGTCCCGGCGCCCCATCGCGCGGAACTGCCGCTCCGCCCACTCCAGCGGCACCTGCAGCAGGCTGACGGCGGCCGCGTCCGTCCCCGCGCCCCGCTTGCTGAGCTCCGCGGACAGGGAGCCGTACGGGCAGCCATACCTGGCGATCTCGTCCCGGCGCTCGGCCAGCACCTCGACCAGCGCCTTGAGCCGGGTCTTCGGGGAACGGTGCCGCCGTTCGAGCGCGGCCACGCCGGCGGTGAGCTGCTCGGCATGCGCCTGCACGACGGCGGCGATGATCTCCTCTTTCGTCTTGAAGTAGTAGTAGACGTTGCCGAGCGGCACGTCAGCAGCCGCCGCGATATCAGCGAGCGTGCTCACCGCCGCGCCCTGCCGGTACACGATCTCGGATGCGGCGGCGACGAGGCGGTCGCGCTTGCCAGCGCTCGTCCGGGGCGCCGGTGCCCGGTGATCGGAAGCTGTCATCTCGCCCCCGACTCTAGCCGCTCCCCCGCGGCTCGTCTAAGTTAGTTAACTGACTAACCAGCGACGAAGGGGTGACGATGACTGCGCGGCTGAACCCATACCTCGCTTTCAACGGCGATGCCCGGCCAGCGATGGAGTTCTACCAGGACGTATTCGGCGGCAGGCTCCAGCTCGATACCTTCGGCGAGTACGGCGACCCGGATGCCCCCGGAGCGGGGCTGATCATGCACAGCCTGCTCGAAACGCCGGGCGGGTTCACCCTGATGGGAAACGACACCCCGCCCGGCACTGACCACCAGCCGGGCGGCGCCATCTCGGTCAGCCTGTCCGGTAACCCGGCCGACGGCGGCGAGCTGCGCGGCTACTGGGCCCGGCTGTCCGCCGACGGCACCGTGATCATGCCGTTCGGCAAGCAGGTGTGGGGCGACGAGTTCGGGATGTGCACCGACAAGTTCGGCGTCACCTGGCTGGTGAACGTCAGCGGCGGCTGACGCGCCACCCGTCGCCCCCCGGGGGCTTCACGGCCGGGCTGCGGCGTCACGGGTCACCTGGGCGAGGAAGTTCCTGACCGCCCGGGGACCGGACAGCACGTACACATCGGAACGAGGGGCATGGGCGGCGATCGCCTGCTGGATCACCGGGAGGCTCCGGTGCCGGTAGATGAACAGCCAGTACCAGAAGTCGCCGCGCTCACGGGAGCGGCGGACCGCCCGCCAGGCACATCGCAGCAGCGGGAAGTCCAGGACGATGACCGTGTCCGCCGCTGCCAGCCGGGGACCCGTCACGTCGTAGCGCCCGAGGTCGCCGTCCATGATCCAGGCCGGCCGCCGGACGAGGTCGCGCTGGCGGGCTGCCCACTGGTCACGCGGCATCGGGGTGAGACCGGGCTGCCAGAACAGCTTGTCCAGCTCGATCACCGGCAGCCCGGTGATCTCACCCAGGCGGGCAGCCAGCACCGACTTGCCTGCCGCGCCACGCCCCAGGATGACAGCCCGCTGCACGTTCCCCGATGGTGCCAGCCGGCGACGCGGCACGGCCTCAAGGCCGGGCTGCACCGTCCACGTTCGTCGAGTACCAGGGGGACGACAGGCCCACCTTCTCCACCGACTGGCCCGGCTGCGGCGCGTCGATGATCATGTTGTTGCCCACATAGATGGCCACGTGCCCCTCGGCCTCGAAGAAGATCAGGTCACCGGGCTTGATGCTGGACATCGGCACGTGCGGAAGGGCCGCCCACTGTGAGTAGGTGTCGCGGGGGATCGACACGCCCGCCGACGACCAGGCCGCCATGACAAGCCCCGAGCAGTCGAACGAGCTCGGCCCGGTCGCACCCCAGACGTATGGCTTGCCCAGCTGGGCGTAGGCGTAGGCGACAGCCTGCTGGGCCGCGGAGGGGGAAGCCTTGGCAGCCGTGGTGGTCGTGGTGGCGGGGGGCGGCGGCGGGGTGGCGGTGGTGGTACCCCCGCCGCCGACGGATGCCGCCCGCGCCAGCCGTCGCTGCCGGGCGGTGAGGGTGGCCAGGGTCGCCTTCTGCTTCTTGATGACCTTCGCCAGGGCTACCCGCTGGCCTTTCACCTGCTTCTGCAGCGTGGCCACGCCGTTTTCAGTGCGCTGGAGATCCCGCTGGGCGCCGCTGAGTTTGCGGGCCGCTGTGATGAAGGTGTCCATCCGCTGATGCTGGGAGTCCGTCAGGTGCATGAGCATCGATGCCTGCGAGAGCACCCGCTGCGGATCATCCGACGTCAGTAGCGCCACCGGGGACGTCATGGACCCGCCCTCATAGGCGTAAGCGGCCATCTGCCCGATCTCGGTTCGCATGGTCCGGAACCTCGACCGGGTGTGGTCCACCCGGTGGGTCACCTTCTTCAGCCGCTTGCGGGCCGACCCCAGTTGCAGGGTGACCTGGTCCAGTCGCTGGCCAAGATGGTCTTGCTGCGAGCTCAGCTCATCGATCTTGTGCCGGACCTGCTTGATCGTGGGCTGTGGCTGAGCAGCCGTCGGGCCAGCGGCCATGAGCACGGCCGCGGTAACGCCGACGGTGGTAATGGCTGCGCTGTTCCGAAGCAGTGCACGCTTAATGCCCGGACGCGTACCCACGGTTGCGACACGCTCCTTCGTCCACACCGCCCGCGAGCCGGCCCAGCCTCAGGGGGCCATTGCTGCGCGGGCGGAAGGACGCCGCCGGGCAGCTACAGCCGGACTTCCTGTGCGAGGGCCTCGCTGCCGGGGGCAAGGGCATCGAGCGAGTTGTCCATATCCGGCTCCCGGCGGGCCTGCTGGCCGGCGCCGGGACCGGGACTGGGCGGTAACCGCTCACCGTCGCCGGGGGCTGGCGACTGCGAAGTGATGCGACCGCGCCTGACATTAGTGAAACCGCTCCGCCGGTTTCAAGCGCTTCCCGGTTATTTTCCGGGTACTGGCGAGTAGTGGTCCGGGAATTGATCCGCACCACTTATGGAAATCTTAACCCTATTTTAATAAAGCGGGCATTCTCTCATCCCCAATAACCAAGGTGAATGCCGAAGTCGTGGTACCGGCTGGCTTATGGGCCGCTTTAAGCTCCCCCGGGCGCAGTAAATATCGGCAAGCCCGGCGGGCCGCTGAGGTTCAACGTAGCGTAGCCGCATCTGCCTGTTGCGTAGTCCTGGCCTGGTAGCGGGGGGACATGGTGCAGCCTTAGGTACCAGCGCGGCCGCAGTGCCAGAACGAGGGATCGATCGTGTCCTCCGCACCCTTCCGGCAGCCGAAGCCGCCGCGATCTGCTCCGCCCGAGCGCGGCGCGGCGGCCCGGCACCGGAGGCAGTCACCGGCCGGGCCGGCCCAGCCTGCCCGGTGGGGCAAGCCTGCCCGGTGGGGCAAGCCTGCCCGGTTAGGCAAGCCTGCCCGGGCCGTGGCGGTGGCCATTGCCGGAATGGTCGGGCTGGTCTGCGGCGGGGCGGTGGCGGTGCACGACCGGGTGCGCCCGCCCGGCCTGACGAGGGCGTGGCTGTCGCAGGCGGCCGGGGAGCTGGCGGACTGGACGGGTGCCTGGTCCATCAGGCCCCAGATGGTCAGCGCCGCTATCGCCCGCTCCACGAGCGCCTACCGCAACCCCCTGCGCCGGGTCAGCGCCCTGGTTCCCATGCGCAT
>JAIRTY010000837.1 GCA_031254715.1 Nocardiopsaceae bacterium
ACCGTGCCCGTGCCCACGGGGAAGCCGTGCACAGGGCGGGACAGGCAGGGCACCGTGAGTCAGAGCACATAGCGTGGCTGCCGGCCTGGCAGCTGGCGCCGCTGCCGGAGGCGCTTGCGCTGCTGCGGGGCCCGATCCGGCGGCGGGTGCGGGCGGCCTGCCGGGGAGAGCGGCTCTGCTACCTGGAGAACGGCCGGCCTGTGCCTGGCGTGGGAGCGTAGCTGGCGCGGGACGGCTGCTCACCGCCCTCGCAGCATGGCAGCAGGAAGTAACAGCGCGGGCAGATCCACTTAGAGCCGTTCCCGTGCGGGCGCAGGTCAGCCTCGCCGCACTGCGGGCACGGCTCCCCCGTGGTGCTCGGGCAGGCGCTCATGTCGCTAGCGTAAAAAGCACGCTGGTACCGCAGCCGCAGACACGCGGGACCGGCCAGGATCCGGCCGGATCCGGGCGGGCCTGGTCAGGGGGCGACGTCGAACTCGCCGTCCTTGACGCCCAGGATGAACGCCTCCCACTCGGCCGGGGTGAACGCCAGCACCGGGCCGCCGGGCTTGCTGGAATCGCGCATCAGGTAGAGCTTGTCGCTGTCGGCCTTGTGCGGCCAGCGCGAGGTGTCCGTGGTGACCGTGACCTCTATGCAGCCGGGCGTGTCGGCTGATTCCATCGCCAATACCCGCGCTTCCTGTTCTCGTCAGATGCTCCGGGCGCCAAGGCTACCGGGGCGGGAGCCTGCCGGGACCGCGAGTCCGCTTGAGGCCGGGCGATCCGGCGGCCATCATCAGCGGATGACCGTTGGCCCGCAGACGACTTCCGGTGCTGGCGCCGCGCCCGAGGGAGCAATCACGATCCTGGAGCAGCTGGCCTCGCGGCTAGCGGCGGACGGGTGGCAGGTGCAGTTGCATGCCCCGCCGGACCGCCGGCCGATGCTGCATGTAGCCAACCCGGCGGTGGTGTTCCTGGCGGAGCTTGTCACCGCCGAGTGGGGCAGAGATGGCCGGTGGTGGCTGTGGTGGTCATGGGCGGAGCGGATCTCCCCGGCCGACGACCTGGAGCGGGCGGCGGCCACCATCGGCCGGGTGCTCGCATCCGCGGCAGCCGGACGATAGTCATCTCACCAGGCGGTTCCCGGATCGCCCGGAAAAATCCGGCGGTTCGGGAACCAGAACCGCCCGTCGTACGTCACATCAGCAGCCGCCTCTTCCCAGCGGTGGGGGCGGCGCCGGTGCAGACGCAGGTGGTTGCGATGCCAGCTGACGGTCACACGTCGACGGGCAGCGGGGCCGCGTTCGCCTCCGGCGCGGGCCGTGGGCAGCCCGCGGCGTGATCGCCAGCGCACCGGCGCCGCCCCCCATGCATGCTCTGCGCCACCCGGCTGCCGCTACCGTGGCAGCCGCTTGCGCGGGCCCCATCCCCGCACCACGGCGCGCTGGCGGTCGTCCCTGACTATCTGCTGCAGTTCCTCGTCCGGATCGTCGCCGCGGGTGAGCCAGCTCACCAGGGTGGTGATCACGACCGGCACGAAGCACAGGCCGGCCACCGCCCACACGATGGCGACCGCGATCTCCTGGTCGGCAAGCTGGCCGAGTGCCCGCCCCGGCAGCGCGGCATAGCCGCGGAAGATCGCCGTGTTGCTGAGCCCGATCGCGTAGGCCATGCCCCAGGTGAACCACATCGCCAGGGCCGCGACCACGGCCCGGTGCGGGCGCGACAGCCGCGGGGCGAGCGGCGGCGACGGCACCAGTTCCAGCCACAGCGCGGTCCCGGCCGGCAGCAGGGTCACCAGCTCGGCCGCGATCAGCCAGGGCTGCCGGGGGAGCGCGCTGACGACCGGGGGAAGCCGCCAGCAGACCGACACGGCCATGAACGTCACCAGGAAACCTGCCGAACGGGCGAACGACCGGTGCTGCCGGCGGGAGGCCGCCAGGTGATCCATGGGGCCACCGGCTTTCCCTGGCGCCGACGGCGCCCGGGAAAGCCCAAGCAGCCGCCACGGCGCGCCGAGTGCGATCAGCGCGGGTGCCGCCATCGCGAACACGGCGAACTGCAGCGACTCCACCAGGACGTAGCGCAGGGCGAGCGAGAGCACGGGCGGCACCAGGCACGCCAGGATGAGCGCCAGCCCAGCGGCCGCAAGCCAGATTCGCCACCGGGCCAGGGGGTATGCCGCTTGCTGGCTGGCCGCGCTGGGCGGCCTGGCCGCGGTACTCACATCAACTCCGGCTCGTCTCGTTCCGATGCGACAAAGTGGGTCGTGTTGCGGGATAATTCGCGCATTCCAAGCAAAAAAATACCGGAATCCGGGCCGGCGCGCTGACAGGGGACGGGCGGAAACGCCCCTCGCCCCAGTCCGTGCCAAGGGCGGCCGACCAGGCTGTTCGGGCATCAGCGGAGGACCTTCGTCCCTGCTCAAAGCGGGCGCGGATGGGGTGTGATGGTGATGTAACGACCGGGACTCGTCCTGTTTGGGGGGAGGGACGAGCCCCCGGCTACGGGCAACAGCCCGGAGTCCGGCACCGTTGGGGGACGGTGTTCTCGGACGTCCCGGGCACGGGGTGCCCGGGGCCGACGGGCCCCGCACGTTACGCTGGGGAGGCGTGCGGGGCCCTTCTTTGTGCTGATTTGCCCGGTCTTACCCCGGGTCACCGAAGCGGGCCGCGAGCACGCGGAACGCGCCTGGCACCGCGTGGTGCAGCCAGGCCGGCACCTTCATCCACGACGGCACGTAGATCACGTCGTGGTCGCGCGCCAGGGATTCCAGGATCGCGTCAGCCACCCGGCCCGGCGGCTGGGGACCCGGCCGCCGCCTGCCGTACGGCCTGCCCCGGCGCTCGAAGAACGGGGTGTCGATCACGCCAGGGACCACTACCGACACCCTGACGCCGCAGCCGGCCAGCTCGTAGCCGAGGCTCTCGGCGAAGCGGTCCAGGCCCGCCTTGGTCGCCGCGTACACCGCCTCGCCGCGCACCCCCGTGCTCCCGGCGATGGAGGAGACAAACACGATCCGGCCCCCGCCCCGGGCCCTCATCCCCGGTATCAGCAGGCGGGTGAGCTGCATCGGCGCGGTGAGGTTCACGGCCACGAGCTCGGCCAGCTTCTCGCCGGTGATCTCCCCGATCGGGCCGGACCAGCCGAGGCCGGCGTTGCTGACGAGGATGTCGATCCCGCGCTCGCCCGCCGCGGCCAGTGCGGCCGCCGCCAGCCGGGCCGGGCCGTCTGCCGCTGCGAGGTCGGCGGCCAGCACGATCCCGCCGGTCTGCTCTGCCACGGCGGCCAGCCGCTGCTGATGCCGTCCGGCGATCAGCACCGTGGCGCCGGCCCCTGCCAGCAGCCGGGCCGTTTCGGCGCCGATGCCGGATGACCCGCCAGTGACCAGCGCGACCGCTCCCTGAAGGCGCTTGATGCCGCGGGACACGCCCTCACTGTGTCGCACCCGCGGGCCCGCTGCAACCATGCCCGCCCGGCACCACGGCAACCGCGCTCGCCGGCCGCCGGACCGGACGGCGCCAGGCGTGGCGGAACCCGGCCTGCGGGCGGCCCGGCCGGCCTCGCAGCGGCAGCCGATCAGCCCGGTTAGCCGCTCAGGCCGGCGCGGCGGCGCTCGCCGCGCCGGCGGGCTCGCCAGACCCGGACCAGCAGCGCACGATGTCGCGCATGGACAACAGGCCGGTCACCTCGTTCGCCTCGATGACCACCAGGTGCCGGAAGCCGGCCCGCACCATGGTCCCCGCCGCCTGCTCGAGGGTCCAGTCAGGGGACGCGAATACCACGTCCACGGTCCGGTGGGCGGCGGTGAGCTCGGTGTCCGGGTTCTGCCCGGCGGCGATCGAGTCCAGGACGTCCCGTTCGGTCAGGATGCCGATCCCGGCGTGCTCGGGATCGGTGACCACTGCCGCCCCGACCCGCCGCGCCGACATCAGCCGGGCCGCCTCACGCAGCGTATGAGCCGGCCCGACGGTGACGACCAGCCTCGTCATTCCGTCGCGTACCTTCATGCTCGATCACTCCCTGGGTCGCATGAGCAGGCACTCGCAGCCCTCGCGCTACCGGCTGGGGCACCTCTCGTGGCGGCTTGCTTGTGCCCTTGTGATGAGCGGTAGTTCCAGCATCGGCGATGGCCGGCCGGGTGGCAAGGCCCACGGCCGCAGCCGTTTGCCACCGGGCCCCCGCAGACGGCACGCCGCCCCGCCTCACGCGTCGCCGGACCTGGTCAGCTGGCGGCGAGGCGCTTGAGGACCTCCTCATGCAGGCGCCCGTTGGTGCAGACCACGCTGCCGCCGTCGGGGGTCGCGCGGCCGCTGAGGTCGGTGAACGTCCCGCCCGCCTCCTCCACGATCACCTGCAGCGCCGCCAGGTCCCAGAGCTTCACCTCGGGCTCGGCGGAGATGTCGACGGCGCCCTCCGCCACCAGCACGTGCGACCAGAAGTCCCCGAACGCGCGGGTCCGCCACACCGAGCGGGCCAGGTCCAGGAACCCGGTCAGCCTGCCCTGCTCCTCCCACCCGGTCAGGCTGGAGTAGGAGAACGAGGCGTCAGCCACGTTGGCGACGTCCGATACCCGGCACCGGACGGCCTTGGTCAGGCTGCGGCCGGTCCAGGCTCCGCCGCCGCGGGCCGCCCACCACCGGCGCCCGAGCACCGGGGCGGAAACCACGCCAGCCACCGATTCGTCGCCGTCCATCAGGCCGATGAGGGTGGCCCACACCGGCACTCCGCGGACAAAGTTCTTGGTCCCGTCGATAGGGTCGATGACCCAGCAGCGCGGCCCGGACCCGATGCGGCCGAATTCCTCTCCCAGCACCGCGTCCCGCGGCCGGGACCGGCGCAGCACGTTCCGCAGCGCCTCCTCAGCGGCATGGTCGGCATCGGTGACCGGGGTCAGGTCGGCCTTACTCTCGACCCGCAGGTCCTGCGCGCGGAACCGGCGCGCTGCAATGTCGTCCGCCGAGTCCGCGAGAACATGGGCGAACCGCAGGTCGTCGTCGTAGCCGGCCATGCCGCGAACGGTACCGCTTCGCGAGCCTTCCCGGCGACTATCCGGGCTCGCCTTCCCCGCCAGCCGGGCTCGTCCTCCTGGCTAGCCGGGCTCGCCTTCCCGGCTGCGCAGCAGGCGGCGCAGCGAGTCGAGCCGGGCGGCCAGCCGGGCGTCCCCGCCCTGATCGCGCACCCAGTCGTCCAGCGCGCAGTCGGGACCGGTGTGGCTGCACCCGCGCGGGCAGGCGGCTGTCCCGCCCACCAGGTCGCCGAACGCGCGGACGACCCGTTCCGGCGCGACGTGCCCGAGCCCGAAGCTGCGCAGGCCCGGGGTGTCGATGAGCCAGCCGCCCCCCGGCAGCGGCAGGGCGATCGCCGATGAGGAGGTGTGCCGACCGCGGCCGGTCACCGGGCTGACCTCTCCCACCGCCCGGTCCGCCTCCGGGATCAGCGCGTTGACGAGCGTGGACTTACCCACCCCGGAGTGGCCAACCAGCACGCTGACCTGCCCGCCGAGCAGGTCGCGAAGCGGCCGGAGCGCGACCGTGGTGAGCGGCTTGCCGATCACCACATACCGCAGGCCGAGCGGCTGGTAGTCGGCCAGGAGCCGGTCCGGCGGGGCCAGGTCGGCCTTGGTGAGGCACAGCAGCGGTGCCAGCCCGGCGTCGTAGGCGGCCACCAGGAACCGGTCGATGAGGCGGGGCCGGGGCGGCGGGTCGGCGAGCGCGCACACGATGACGAGCTGGGCGGCGTTGGCGACGATGACCCGTTCCACCGGGTCGGTGTCGTCGGCGCTGCGCCGCAGCACGGAACTGCGGGGCTGGATGCGGACCACCCGGGCCAGCGTGCCTGCCCGGCCCGACACGTCGCCGGCCAGTGCCACCTCGTCGCCGACCACGACGCTGTGACGGCCGAGCTCGCGCGCCCGCATCGCCGTCACCGGGCGGCCCTCCACCAGGCACCGATACCGGCCGCGGTCCACCGCGACCACGAAGCCGGTCGCCGCGTCCTCGTGCGCGGGCCGCCGCCGGGTGCGCGGGCGGGAGCCGCGGCCCGGCCGCACCCGCACGTCGTCCTCGTCCAGCCGGGAGGTCAGGGCCCGCTCTCCAGCATCGTGGCCCACATGCTGGTGAAATCGGGGAACGTCTTGCCGACCGTGTCCGCGTTCGACACCTGGATGCCGGGTACGGCCAGCCCGAGCACGGCGGCGGCCATAACCATCCGGTGGTCGTCGTAGCTGCGCAGCGGCCGGCTCCCTGCCCGCAGCGGCCGGGGCCGGATGGCCAGCCCGTCGGCCAGCTCGGCGGCGTCGCCGCCGAGCGCGCCGATCTCGGTGGCGAGCGCGGCCAGCCGGTCGGTCTCCTGCCGGCGCAGGTGCCCGATGCCGGTCAGCCGGGACGGCGACCCGGCCAGCGCCGCCAGCGCGGCCACGACCGGGGCTATCTCGGTGACGTCAGCCAGGTCGGCGGTGACCCCGCGGATGGTGCCGGTCCCGGTCACGGTCATGCCGCCGGGGCCGGGCTCGCAGCGGGCGCCCATCCTCGTCAGCAGGCTCAGGATGGGCACGGCCGGCTGCGTGGTGACCTCCGGCCAGTCGCTGATCGTCACCGACCCGCCGGTGACCAGTGCGGCGGCCAGGAACGGGGCCGAGTTCACCAGGTCGGGCTGGATAGCCACGTCGTGGCAGGCGATCGGGCCCGGCTGGACCCGCCACGCGTCCGCCGCGGCCGGGCCGGTCCCGG
>JAIRTY010000838.1 GCA_031254715.1 Nocardiopsaceae bacterium
GATGAGGAGTTGCGGATCGACGCGGACTCGTGGCTGGCCTGCCGGGCGTTCGGCACCGATTACCACCTCGATGAATGGGGCCGCCGGGTCTTCGCCCACACCTCACCGGTCTACATCGCATGCGGCGGCGACTGGCGGATGACCGACCCCGAGGGCATCCGCTATCTGCGGACGCTGGTCGAGGGCGCCCGCGACTACGTACGGCACACCGCGGTCCGCAGGTCCGATCAGCTCACGACGCACCATCACGGCGAGGCCGACCACCTCGCCTGGCTGGAGCGGCCGTTCGCCGAGGCCCTGCGCGCGCTGGCTGAGCGCGGCCGCGGGTGACGCGGCCGCGTCAGCGATCCCAGAACACAGCCCTTGAATCCTCTCTGCAAGTGTCACCCTTTGCTCGAGCAGGGGGCCGGCAATGTCAGCGCCCCGAACGAGTCACGAAAGAGCCGCCTGACTCCTTCCTCGCCCACGCCCGCGGGATGAGCTTCGCGAGGTCCCCCAGTGCCTCCGCCATCGCGGGCGGGACGTGCCCGGCACCTAGTCCCTCGACGACCAGTCCGTCACATCCGAGTTGCCGCAGGACGGAGACGAGCCGGCCGTCGTCCCCCAGCGCGACTGTGAGCAGCGCTATGAACGCACTGGCTCCCCCTAAGATTTTTGATGGGCACTTCGGGCCGCTTCCGGCGGATGAGAATGGCGTTGCGCATGTGGCCCCCCGGCCCGGATCAGGTCTGCGGCGTCGAGGCTGGGAGCGACGCTCTTGCCAGCCGGCCCGGTCATCGCCATCGTCCCGCCACGGGAGATGACCAGGACCCGTGCCTTGCTCATAGCACTCCTCCGGGCGCAGGACGCGACCGGCCGGTCAGTGCTCTTGGCCGAATGGCTGGCGCTGCCTGAAGTCGCCGGCCGCTTGTTCCATCGTCACCCAGCTCACCCCGGGGTGGCCGCTGATGTAGCTGATGAGCCGTTCGTGCATGAGCAGCACCTGGGGCCGGCCGCTGACATCGGGGTGCACGGTCATGGCGAACACGGCGTAGTCCATTTCGCGGTACACCCAGTCGAACTGGTCCCGCCACATCTGCTCGATGTCGCGGGGGTTGACGAAGCCGTGGCTGTTGGGGCTGTTCTTGATGAACAGCATCGGCGGCAGGTCATCGACGTACCAGTTCGCGCCGATCTCCACCAGGTCGATTTCCTGTCCCCGTGTCAGCGGCTTCATCCACTCGGCCGCCGCCTTGGAGTAGTCGATGTTCGTCCACCGGTCCCCGGCCCGGGCGTAGAACGGCAGGAAGTCGTGGTAGCTCTGGCTGTGGTCGTAGGTGAAGCCGTACTTGAGCAGCAGCGAGGCCGTGTGCTGCGACATCTCCCACCACGGGGCGACATAGCCGCGTGGCCGCCGTCCGGACGCCTGCTCGATGAGCTCCACCGAGTAGGCAAGGACGTCCTCTTCCTGCCGGGCCGTCATCGCGACCGGGTTCTCATGCGAATACCCGTGGGCACCGATCTCGTGCCCGGCGTCGGCGATCATCGCGATCTGGGCGGGGAAAGTCTCCAGGGAGTGGCCGGGAACGAACCAGCTCGCCCGGATGCCGGACCGGCGGAACAACTCGAGCATGCGCGGCACCCCGACCTCGCCGGCGAACAGGCCGCGCTGGATGTCGTTGGGTGAATCCTCACCGCCGTACGATCCGAGCCACCCGCCCACCGCGTCGATGTCCACGCCGTACACAACCTTGATGTCCTTCGCCATCCTTGCTCCCTCACCTCGCTAAGGCATGACATCCCCGCTGTTGGGCCCGAGCGTCTGCCCGACGTAGAGGTTGCCGCCCGGATCGCTGGCGAGCAGGACCGCGGTAGGTGCTACCTCCTCCGGCCGGCCGAACCTGCCCAGCGGCAGTTCGGCCTGCTTCGCCTGCTTCCAGTCCTGGCTGATCCCTTCCACCAGCGGCGTCTCGATCGGCCCGGGGGCGATGGCATTCACGAGCACGCCGCGCGGGGCGACCTCTCGCGCTAGTGCCCTCGTCAGCCCGATCACTCCGGCTTTGGCCGCGGAGTAATGAACGAGGCTTTCGCCGCCCTTGATGCCGAGCTGGCTGGCGATGTTGATCACCCGGCCCCAACCGGCCTCTACCATGTGCGGGATCGCCCAGCGGCAGCACAGGAACACGCTGCGCAGGTCAACCGCGATCATCTCGTCCCAGGTCGTGACGCTCATGTCGATCAGGGGCACCTCGGTGAGGATCCCTGCACAGTTGACGAGCACATCGACGCGCCCGTGGTCGGAGACACACTGCTCGACCATCGCCTTGGTGGCATCGGCGTCGGTGACGTCGACGACAGCCGTGGTGACGCTGGCGGCGGTTTTCCGGCACGTTTGCGCGCTGGCTTCAAGCAGGCCGGGGTTCTTGTCGGCAAGGAGCAAGGCGGCCTCTTCTCCCGCGTATGCTGCCGCGATCGCGGCGCCGATACCGCTGGCGGCCCCGGTGATCAGGGCGGTCCGCCCACGGAGTACTGCCATGACGGTCACTCCTTCCGCGTCAGCTCGGCCACCGGACCGTCAGGCCGCCGTCGATGATGAGTTGCTGGCCGGTGACGTAACCGGCGTCATCGCTGGTGAGGAACCTGATAGCGCGGGCGACCTCGTCAACGTTGCCGACCCGGCCCCAGGGAATGGAGTGGCCCACAGCCTGCAATCCTGCCGGGCCGAGCGAGTTCACCGGATCAAGCGACTGAGGGCTCTCGATGATCCCGGGAATGATGGTGTTGACCCGGATCTGGCGTGGAGCGAGCTCGACCGCAAGCGACCGGCACAAGCCGAGCACACCGGCCTTGGCGGCAGCGTAGTGGGCGTGATCGTCCCAGCCGTAGACGCCGCCGGCGATGGAAGAGACTGCCACCATGGCGCCTGGCCCGCTCATCCGGGCGGCGCCAGCGCGCAGGGTACGCAGCACTCCATCCAGATCGACGGCGAGCATGTCACTCCAGGAAGCGTCATCGAGTTCTGCGAGTGGTGCCCGTCTCAGCACGCCGGCCCCGGCCACGGCTATGTCTAGCCGGCCGAAATTGTCAAGCGCCGCCTGCGCGAACCGGTCGACCTGCTCGCTATCCCGCACGTCCAGCTCGATAGGGACGCACTTGCCGCCAGCGCCCTGTACCGCCTCGACGGTTGCGGATACGTCGTGCGGATCACCCGGGTAGTAGCCGGCAACGCTGGCCGCACCCGCGCGGGCGTAGGCAACTGCGAGAGCCTGCCCAATGCCGCTGGCGCCACCGGTGATGATAGCCACCTTGCCGGCCAGCCCATCGTCGCGCGGGAGATCGGCGACCTGATCTGCTTCAGCTGCCATAGCGCGCTGTACCTCCTGCCTTCGCAGACCGGCCGGGAACCTTGCGGGCGCCCAGCAGAACCAGGGCAGAGATAATCATGGCAAGAGATCCCGCCACGAAGGCAGAGACCTTCATGCTGGCGCCGCTGCCAAGAAGGGCAGTCAGCACCGCAGATCCTATGATGGCCCCGACCGGGCCCATAATGTGCGCCGTGTTCGGCCCGATTCCACGCACGTGAACCGGGAATGATTCGGCCATGTAGAACAGCATCGCCGCGTAGGGTCCGTTAAGGAAGAAGAGGCTCAGCGCGTAGAGGGCCACCACCAATCCGTAGCCGGATGCGGCGAACAGCATCACAGCGGTTATGCAGCCGCCAATAAACCAGCCCACGATGATGGTGGTCCGGCGGCCGATGATGTCACCGATGAACCCGTGGAATATGTACCCGCAGAACCCGGCGATGTTGGCCAGCACCAGAACGATGAGAGCGCTCGCGAAGGACACATGCTTCGCCCCGATGAGCACGGTCGTCCCCAGTACAGCGAACACCTGGATGGCCATCCAGTTAAACAGCCAGGCGGCGGACAGGCAGATTGTATGGAGCCGGAGGTCCCGCGCAAAGATCATGCGCAGCCCGGACCTGCCCATCTGCTCGGAAGTCTGCAGCCCGCTCGACCGTGCGAGGTCGTCGGCCTCATCGGTGCGCCCTTCGCCGCGCAACCGCCGCACCCGCTTGACGTTCTCGAACGCAGGTGACTCCTTGAGGAAGAACGTCAGCACGACGATGATCAGCACGGGGAACGTGGCAACCCAGAAGGTGCCTCGCCATCCGACGACGGGGAACAAGATCGCTGTCATCCCGGCGGCGAAGAGCGAGCCGACCG
>JAIRTY010000015.1 GCA_031254715.1 Nocardiopsaceae bacterium
GTGATCACCCCGGCCAATGTCTCCCCGGCCAGCACCCAGGGCAGCCAGTACGATTCGTCATCCCACATCTGGTCCAGTGGCAGCGAGGCGACATCGAACCACTCCGGAGCCATCTCCTCCGACTCCCGCGGCTCGCCTGCCCACTCCTGGCCGAAGAACACGGTAACCACCACGTCCAGCTCAGGATTGGCAGGGAAGACGATGCTGAGCTTCGCCCGCCGCGCCAGGCTGCCTGGCTCCACCGCGATTCCGGCATCCTTACCGACCTCGCGGACCGTGCACTCGGCCTCGCTCTCATCCGGCCCGGGCTTGCCGCCCATGCCGATGATCATGCCTGCCCCGAAATCCCGCTTCTTCCGCGCTAGCAGCACCTGCCGCCGAGCGTCCTCGCTGGACCGGAACACATAACACAGCGTCTGCCTGCTCACCGACATGCGCAGCAGCCTCGCACACAGTGCGGGTCAGAACTCACGAATAAGAGCGGTCGGTTTGCTCAAACGAAGCCACGCGTGCATGCCAGGATCGGGTCAGACAATCAACTTGAACTGGGACAAGGAAACCTAGGGTGTGTCGTACATCAAGTGAAGCTGATGTGTCGCACATCACGTGGAGCTAGGCAGACGACCTGGCGGGGGTGTCCTTCCGGGCGGACCAGCCGTCATCTTGGGCACGTGGCCGCGAACGGAGAAGACCTCGTGAGGCTGCGACGCATGGCCGACCGCCCTCGGACGCTGCGCTCGGCCTTCCGGCGGCAACGACGATACGAAGTCCATCGGCCCGATGGCAGGCACCGGGTACTGAGCCTGCGCGAACTGGACGTTCTGCTGAACGGCCGGGCCTACCCCGCCGACTTCTGGGCCTGCGTGCATGCCGCAGACGAGGCGTTCGCAAGAGGCGACCACGACAGCCTGATCGAATGGCCATCGTGATTCGCGAGGGAAAAGATGTGCCGCGTGGACGCGGACCAGGGCTGGCAGTTCGTCAGCAGCGGCTTTGAGGGCCAGCCGACGGTCGTGGCGGAGTCAACCCGTGGGAGGTGGGAGCGGCAGCCTGCCGCGGTCAGCCAGGCCAGAAAGCGGGCGGCACGTTTACAGATCCGTTTACAAACAACATGCAGAAGGCCGGCCCTTTGTTCGGAATCGGCCCCTGACCTTGGTAGCGGGGGCAGGATTTGAACCTGCGACCTCTGGGTTATTAGCACAGTCCGGCAACGTTCATCCCTGTCCGGCACTTTAGACCACGTGGACGCGTTGCGCAGTCCCGCGGTCCGTCGCAGGGCACGATTGCAGATCACGTCGGCGTCGCGACTGGAAGGTGCCCGATGTGCGCCACCAAAGCGGCGGACACGCCTTCGAGAACTGCGTGGTCCCGGGGCTGGTGGCCTGGGTTCGCCGGTACCGGGTCCAGTTCCACACGGTGGCTAGCCGGTCGGCGACAAGCCGGTGTGCCTGGTCTGGGCGGAGCCAGCCAGGCGGAACCCAGTTCCACGGAATGCCCGTCGCAAGCGAACGCACCCGCCCATCAGGAGTGACACCCGCTGCCGCCAGGTACCTCGCCACGCGGTCAGCCCACTCTCGGCACTGCGCAGAGGCCCGGACACGAGCACTCGAAGTCCCGATCAGCGGCAAGAAGCTGGTGGCCATGGTGATCCGGCTATGGGCACCTCGCCCGGCCATTGACGCCCATCTCGCGGCCGAGGGCTCGCACGTTCGCCTGCTTCAGTGTCGGCAATGACGCGACACGCGGGTATCCGGGATACTCCTGATCGAGTTCCGCGATGATCGATGCCTGCTCGGTCGAGTTGATTTCCCCGCCGTCAGCCGAGTGCTTGCCGACGGCCGGCTGGACGAGCTCACGAACTCGTTCGAGGTACGCACGCTGCCGCGCGATGAGCGCCTTGGCGTCCGCGGGTCCACCGTGGCCCGGGTAGATGGTGCGGGCGTGGGGGAAGCGCTTCGCGAGCAGGTCAAGATTGCCCAGCCAGCCACACGTGTGACCCTCCAGAAGGGCGGGAGTGTAGTGGTTGCTGACGATGTCACCGGCGAACAACGCACGTGTCGTGGGCTCGTAATACGCGGTTGCGGTAGCGGACTCCCCCGGACCGAACTCGGCGGTCTCGAGCCGCGCACCGCCGAGCTCGAGGGTTTCGCCTGCCTCGAGCATGTGATCCGGGAACGTGAGCCTCGCGGGGAAGTCGGGATCGGCCCGGCGGGCCAGCTGGTAAAAGCCCAGCGGATTGGTGCGCATCCAGTTGGTCGTCGCCTTCGACGCATAGATCGGGGTCCGCGGAAACGCCTTGTTCAGCACCCCCAGGCCACCGATGTGATCTGGATGAGGATGCGTGATCAGGATGGCGAGCACGGGCCGGCCGGCGTTTCTCAGCGCCGCCGCCGCACGCTGTCCTCCGGTGACGTTGCGGCCGCTGTCGACCACGATCAGCCCCTTGGGGGCGAACAGCCACATCGTGTTGACTGATCCCGGGTTCGGGGAGGCGTGGCGGCCCACCCGGGCACGTGGAGCGTCCGCCGGAGTCGCCGTGGGACGGGAACGCGGTGCACATCCTGTCAGCAGCGCCATCGCACCAAGACCGAGGAACAACCGGCGCGAACAGCCGGCTCGCGATGGCTTGTTGCTCTGCTGGTCAAGGACATCCATTCCCACACCTGCCATTCCTCGGATCCAACGAACTGGGGCTCACCCGAACGCTGCCGCGTGCGCGCCCGCCCGCTGCCGAATTGCACGCGACGGCCGCCCGGCTACGCTCGCACCGGCGGCACTACCGCCGACTCGTCGAGCATTCCGTCGGCGAAGAAGCGGGAGAACGCATCGACGTACTCGCCGGCATCGCAGCATTCATCTCGGCCCGTGCCTCTTCTGTCGTGATTTCCGCGACCGCTGGGCGGAGGACTCGTCGGCCATGGCGTTGCCACTGGCCTGTTCGGCATCGTATGGGGCTAGCGCTCGGCAACAATTCCGGCTGGTCCAGCCTGGTAATACTCACCGCGCTTGCTGGCATCGCAGCGGCCATGGCGTCACCTGCTGGGATCACGGGCCTGGGCCGGGCCGGGGCGCGGCTGCTGACCTGCCTCCGTGAGCCAGCTGCGGAATCCCTCGCGCCAGCTCGGCCAGGCGGGGTGCCAGCCGAGCTCGCGTTTGGCTTTCTCATTGGAGGATCCTCGTGCCTGGGTCATCCACTGCACTGTGACCGTCCCCGCCAGCAGCCGGCCGAGCCACGTCGGCACGCGCATCGGTGGTTTGGCGCCGGCCACGTCGGCCAGGTAGGGCAGCCACTCGGCGACGGTGGCGGGCTCGTCGTCGGTGACGTTGTAGACGCCCGGGCTGCCATGGTCGAGGGCGGCGACGGTGGCGGTGGCTGCGTCGTCGAGATGGGTCCACGACCACACTCCGCCGCCGTCGCCGACCACCGGGAGGCGGCGGTTACGGATCAGGTCCACGAAGGCTTCTGAGGCGCCAGGCCCGTAGAAGTTCCCGTAGCGAAGCACGATGCCCGTAACGGGCCCGGCGCAAACGGTCTGCTCCAGGTAACGGATGGCCGCCAGGCTCGCCCGTTGCATCGGCGCGGGATCGGGGTCCAGCCCGTCACGCTCGGTCTTCACCGCGCCGCCGGTGCGCGGATTCGTCCAGCCGGTGTAACTCTGGGCGACCACGCGGCTGACGCCAGCCTCCCGGGCTGCGGCAAGCAGGAAATCGGTGCCCTTGGTGCGCAGCTCGTTCGTGACCGCGAACCAGCGGTCGAACCGCCGCAGGTCGGCCCGGGCAGCCAGCGCGGTCATCTGGTGGACGATCACCTCAGGCTGCGCGCCGGTGACCGCCTTCGCCACCGCGTCTGCGTCGAGCCCATTCATCACCACCGGCTGGGCACCGAGCTTGTGCAACTCGCCGGACTTCGCCGGGTCGCGGGTCGTCGCCGCGACCTCATGTCCTGCCGCGACGATCTTGGGAATGAGCCGCCTGCCAATCGCTCCGCTAGCGCCGGCAACCAATACGCGCATCGTGGACTCTCTTCCTCACAGCCGTTTCCCGGTCCCGGAGCGCCGGTGCGTAGAGCGCCCGTGCACCAACTTGTGCCTGCTGGCCCGCGTGGATCAAGATCCGATCACTTACCGCACCGTTTAGCATCGCGTCATGATGCCGGCGGTCGAGCTGGGTGAGATCCAGGTCTTCTACACACTCGTCGACGAATTTCACCTCGGCTGCACCGCAGACCGGCTGGGAAGGGCCGCTGCTGCGCCGATGCGTGTGGGGTTAAGGAGGGGCCTGGTGAGTGCCCGTAAGGGCTAGTTCTAAGACTGACAGAGGCTGAGGACAGTCGGGTCCCTGATAGGAGACCTGCATGACGGAACGAGAGTTGGAGCGGCACGCCCGGCACCGGCTGGGGTGCTGCGGCATGCCGAGGAGGTCAGCGGCATCGTGGCGGCGACGTGCCGCTACTACGGTGTCAGCCGTAACTGCCATTACAAGTGGCTGCGCCGGTATGAGGCCGAGGGCGCGCAGGGCCTGAAGGACCGCTCGAGCAGGCCGCACAACTCGCCGCGGTCCACCAGTACAGAGGTGCTGGAGAAGATCGTGTGGCTGCGTAAGCATTACCACTTTGGCCCGGCGAAGATCGGGATGTATCTGCAGCGCTACCACGACGTTCAGGTCAGCACGTCCGGGGGTGGCGCATCCTGGTCCGGTTAGGATGAACCGGCTGCCGGCTTCGCAGCGGTACAAGCGCCACGACCGGCGGTGGAAGCGGTCGGAGAAGCAGCAGCCCGGCCACCACTCGCCGCGAACCGGAGACACGCATACAACCGCCCAGCGCAACCTCTTCAACCGCATGATCGGCTGCCTTCATCACTGCCTGACCCAGCCGGCCGCGACAGCATCGGCAGCCGCCGCGAAGAAGTGGTCAGACGGTTCGCCGGCTCGATGCGCGCTGGTGGCTTCACCGGCCGTTGACGGTCGATCACATCACATCCGCCTGAGGCCGAGCGGCGCGGCGTGCAGCAGGCGGCCCACGTTAGGGCTCCGCACTTCTGACGTCATCACGCGTCCATGCCGGGGGCGTTGTCCGCGTCATCTGCGCTCGCCAGCACTGGGTTGCGGCCGTCAACCATAGGCGCCGGGCCTGGGAGCCGGTCAGCGGGTTCGGACCGCCATCTGCCAGCCACTTGCCCGGACGCTGCTGACCAGAGCTGTAGCCTGCTCCGCTGGTATCTCGTGGCGTCTCGCATATGCTGGCAGCCGGATGTGGGAAGCCATCGAGTTGCGGGAAATCCGGCTGTTCCTCACGCTGGCTGAGGAACTGCACTTCGCGCGCACGGCCGAACGGCTGGGCCTGACTAACGCCCGGGTCAGCCAGAGCCTGCGCGACCTGGAGCGCAAGCTGGGCGAGCCGCTGCTGTTCCGGACCAGCCGCCGGGTAGCTCTCACGCCGTTCGGCGAGCGCTTCCACGCCGAGGCCGGAGCCGCCTACGGGCAACTGGCCGATGTCCTGGAACGCAGTCACGAGGCCGGGCGGGGCGTGAAGGGAACGTTGCGGCTCGGCGTGTTCGAGCCATGCGCGGGCGGGATGCACCTGCTGGACATCGTTCGGGCCTTCGAAGCGCGGCATCCCGAGTGCGAGGTGCGGATCATCGAGATCACCCGCGCCGAGGACCCGGTTGCCGTCCTGCGCCGGGGCGAAGTGCACGTCATGGCGATCCGGCAGCCGCTGGACGCGCCAGACCTGATCACTGGGCCGGTACTGACTCGCGAGCCGCGGGTGCTGGCCGTGGCTGACGACTATCCGCTCGCCGCCCGCACCGGGCTGTCGATCGAGGATGTCGCCGACCACCAGGTGACCGAGTGCATTGGCGTGCCGGAAACGATCATGCGCGCTTTCATCCCCGAACGCACGCCGCGTGGGCGCCCGATCCGGCGGATCGATCTGAGCCCCGTTCATCCCTTCGAGCTGACATCGCTGATCGCGCGCGGTCAGGTCGTCCACCCCACCGTCCCGTCGTTCGCAGACCA
>JAIRTY010000096.1 GCA_031254715.1 Nocardiopsaceae bacterium
CACCGACTCCGACTCGCCGGGCAGCGGAAGGTGCTCGGCGGTGCCGGGCCGGAACGTGGCCCGCTCCCGCAGCGGCCCGCGGGTCAGGTAACGGCCCAGCCGTAGCATCAGCGGGGCCGGATCGACGCCGGTCACGTAGGCGCCGCGGCGGGCCGCCTCCCGGACGGCACCGCCGGGCCCGCAGCCCACATCCACCACCCGGTCGCCCTGGGTCACCCCGGCCGCGTCGGCGACCAGCCGGGCGATCGCGGCCCGGCGAACCAGCATGGCCGTGCCGGCAACCACGCCGGCCACGCCCCGGAAGCGGTCGCGTTCGTCCCCCGCGCCACGGTGGTGACCGGCTGCCGACACCCTCCAGAGGGTAGCGCTAGTCCCGCCGGACGGCGCGGGCCAGCGACCAGCCGAGGGCTGCGATCACCGCGGCGGGCAGCAGCCACCAGGCGTTCGCCGACGCGCCGTGGACCAGCAGCGCGGTACCCGCCAGGGCGGCCGCCACCACCGCGGCGCCGCGCCAGTCGTCACCGATGATGAAGTCGTACCAGAACGCCGCGAACGACCTTAGCCGCCTCATGCCGCACCGTCCTCGGGCCGCAGCTGACCGGAGCCCGGGGAGCTCCCGCTGTGCGGGGTCTGCGAGGCCGCGGCGAGCACGGCCGGCACCCGGCCGCCAGCGGCGGCCCGCGCCCGCCGCAGCAGCGCCGTGTAGCCGAGCCCGGTCACCAGCATCAGCGGAACGATCACCAGCAGCGCGGCGTCACCGCCCGGCCAGGCCACGCCAGCGCCTTCCGCGCCCCAGAAGATACCGAACGAGGTCAGCATCACCCCGACCGCGAACTTCATCGCGTTCTCCGGCACCCTGGCCAGGGGCGCCCGCACCGCCACCCCCACTGCGGCCACCACCAGCACCGCCGCTGCCGCGGCCACCGCTGCCAGGCCCACATCGTGCTGGTTCGCGCCGAAGGTGATCGCGATGAAGACCACTTCCAGGCCTTCCAGCAGCACGCCCTTGAACGACAGGGTGAACGCGTACCAGTCGCTGATGCCGCGCCGCTGCAGCCGGCCGGCGGTCCGGGCGGCGGCGACCTGCCGCGAGAAGATGCCGCTCTCGTCGTGCAGGTCCCGGTACCCGGAGGCGCGCAGCACCGCCTTCCGGAGCCATTGCAGCCCGAACGCCGCCAGCAGGGCGCCCACCACCAGCCGGAGCCCGGTCAGCGGGATCACGGTCAGCGCCGGGCCGACCACCGCCACCACCACCGCCAGCACCACCACCGCGGCCGCCAGGCCCTGCAGGGTGGATCGCCATTCGCGGGTCAGGCCGGCGGCGAGCACGATGGTCAGCGCCTCTACCGCCTCCACGGCGCAGGCCACGAACACGGTCAGCAGCAGGGCTACGGCGGGGGCAGTCATGCTGTCTCCCTTGAGTGTGCGAGGTGGGTCGGAGCGGTCAGGAGGCCCGCGAGGTGCGCCGCCGGTAAGGTCAGCGCCGCGGCGGGGACCGCCGCCTGTGGGACCATGAGCGGGTGGATGACGGGGAGCAGGCGGCCCGTGAGGAGTGGCTGCTGCTGGTGTACCGGGTGCCGCCGGAGCCGAGCCGGCTGAGGTCCGCTGTGTGGCGCCGGCTCAAGCGGCTGGGAGCGATCTACCTGCAGAACTCGGCGGCCGCGCTGCCGGCGAGTGTGGCCGCGGAGCGTGCGCTGCGCAAGCTGCGCAGCGAGATCCAGGCGATGCCGGGCACGGCCGTGCTGCTGTCGTGCCGGGTGCTGGCGGGCTCGGCCGATGTCCACCAGGCGTTCCAGGCGGCGCGGGACGATGAGTATGAGGAGATCGTCGACCGGTGCGAGGACTTCCTGGCGCAGGTGGCCAAGGAGCACGTCGCGAGCCACTACAGCTTCGCGGAACTGGAGGAGAACGAGGTCGACCTGGTGAAGCTGCAGAACTGGTTCCGCCGGGTGCGGCAGCGGGACGCGTTCGGCGCCCCCGGCCGGGCAGCGGCCGAGAAGGCGCTCGCCGAGTGCGCGCAAGCGCTGGAAGGCTACGCCGCCCGGGTCTACGCCGACCAGACGGATAGCCACTGACGTCATGTTGTTAACGATGGTTACACCTCAGATGTGACAGCCGCTACCTACATTATGTAGCGAGCGCTTCATCCGATAGCCACCTTATCGCCGGCTGCCACCTGTTCCCTGCCTGCTCGCCGGCCTAGCCTTGACTGACATGTCGCCGGATGTTCACGCGCTGTCTGACTGATGGCTGCACTCCGTGATGAGGCTGCGACCGGGCGCCTGCGCGCATCCGCGCGGCCCGACCGCGAACGGAGGGACACCGTGCGACGAGCAGCATTCACCGTGGCCAGCACCAGCACGAACATGGGCGGCAGTTACTCCGAGTGCGCCGATTCGTCCCAGCCGGGGGTGGGGGCCATCAACGGCTTCCTGGCCAGCCTGCCCTACCAGCCGATGCGCAGTTGCCAGCCGGGCCGGTACTACATCCTGAACAACTACAACGCCGGCTACAACCTCGACGGCGCCGTCAACACCTCGCCGTACACGGTGCCGCCGCAGCAGACCGGCTACCCCACGATCGGCGGCGAGCTGTCCGCCCACCACATCAGCTGGAGCTACTACGGCGAGGGGTACAACAACGGGCACCCCACGTCCTCCTACTGCGGCATCTGCGACCCGATGCAGTACTCGTCGTCGATCATGACGAACCCGTCGCTGCGCAAGAACGTGCGGCACGGGCTGACTGACTTCATGTCCGATGCCAGGAACGGGAAGCTGCCAGCGGTGACATTCCTCAAGCCCGGCGACGACGACGGCCACCCCGGCTACTCGACGCTCGCCGCGTTCGAGGTCTTCACCGCCAACGCGATCAATGCGGTGCAGTCCAGCCCGGCGCTGTGGAAGTCGACCGCGATCTTCGTCACGTTCGACGAGAGCGGTGGCTACTACGACTCCGGGTACATCCAGCCGGTCAGCTTCTTCGGGGACGGGCCCCGGGTGCCGCTGCTGGTCGTCTCGCCGTACGCGAGGCAGGACGCGGTGGACCACACCTACAACGACCACGTGTCGATCCTGAAGTTCATCGAGGCGAACTGGCGGCTGTCCCCGCTGTCGGCGGTGAGCGAGGACAACCTGCCCACTGCCACGCCGGGCGCTTACGTCCCGGCTGACCGGCCAGCCATCGGCAACCTGATGACGCTGTTCGACTTCGGCCACCCGGACGACGCCACCCTGCACCTGCCAGCCGGCCAGGGCTAGCGCGCTACCCGCGCCTTCCCGGGAGGTCCTCCGCCCGGGAAGGCGCGTGCCGGACGGCTGGCGCCAGCAGCGGGACCACGGCGAGCATGCTTCCCGCCGCGCACAGCCAGACCGCGGCGCGCACGCCCGCCAGGGTGGCCACCCCGCCGCCGAGCAGGCCGCCCAGCGGCATCGCGCCCCACATCAGGAAGCGGACGGTCGCGTTCATCCGGCCCAGCAGCCGCTCGGGCGTCGCCGCCTGCCGGTAGCTGACCTGCGCCACGTTCTGGACCGACCAGCCGGCCCAGGACAGGGTCAGGCCGAGCGGGTACAGCAGGACCGGCCAGCCGTGCCCCGCTAGCGGCGCGAGCAGGACGAACGGCGCGGTGACCGTGGCCGGCAGCCACAGCGACCGGGCCGTGCCGAGGCGGCTGATCACGCGGTAGGCCGCCAGTCCCCCGGCCAGCCCGCCGATGGCGCTCGCCGCGATCAGCAGGCCGTACCACCCGGGCCGCAGTCTCAGCTCGTGGACCAGGAACACCGGCTGGACCGCCAGCAGCGCGGTCTCGGACAGCATTGCCAGCGTGCCGCACAGCGCGTTCAGCCGCAGCACCCGGTGCCCGAGCACGAACCGGAGCCCCTCGGCGATCTCGCGGCCGAGGTGCCTGGGGGCCGACCGGTCCGGCGCCGGCTCATCCAGCCGGATCAGGCCGATCAGCAGCGCAGTGACCAGGTTGCCCGCCGCGTCCAGGACGATCGCCCCGGCCGCGGACAGCACCTGCACGGCGAGCCCGCCCAGCGCCGGCCCGGTTAGCGTCACCGTGCCGAACACGGCCTCGATCCTGGCGTTCGCCTCTGCCAGCCTTGCCCGCCCCACCAGCGCCGGCAGGAAACTGAGGTAGGCGACGTCGTAGAAGACGTTGCCCACGCCGGTGACCAGCGCGGCCGCGTACAGCTGCGGCATCGTCAGCACCCCGGCCAGGGCGGCCAGCGGGATCGAGCCGAGCGCGACCGCCCTGGCAGCGCCCGCCGCGATCAGGACCGGACGGCGCCGCATCCGGTCCACCCAGACCCCGGCCGGCAGGCCCAGTACCAGGAACGCCGCGGTCGCGGCGGCGGTCAGCAAGCCGACTCCGAACGCCGACGCGTGCAGTTCCAGTACCGCCGTCAGCGGCAGCGCCACCAGCGTGACCTGGGCCCCGAGCTGGCTGATGGCGGTCGCGGTGACCAGCAGCCGGAACCCCCGGTGGCGCAGCACCCCGCCGCGCCGCGGCCGGGCCTGCTCCGGCCGAGCCTGGTCCGGCCGAGCCTGGTCCGGCCGAGCGTGCTCCCGGCCGGGCCGCCAGCCCGCTGCGGCCGCCTCTTCCCCGCCAGTCACCACCGGCATCCTGCCGGGCGCCGGGCAGCGGGGCAAACGAGTTTCGCCC
>JAIRTY010000786.1 GCA_031254715.1 Nocardiopsaceae bacterium
AGGACTACCCGCAGCTGTGCCGGGTGCCGCTGGCCGCCGGTGCCGCCGCTGCCGCTGGCGGCGCCGGCGTCCAGGTGCTGCTGGACGAGAACCTGTTGCTGGCCGATCCCGGCTGCCGCGGCGGGTACGTGGCGCTCGGCGAACGGGAGACCAGCCCGGACGGCCGGCTGCTGGCCTACTCGGTGGACTTCGACGGCGACGAGCAGTACCAGCTCCGCATCCGGGATCTGGACCGCGGGCAGGACCTGGCCACCGCGGCCGGGCTGCCGGAACGGATCGACGGCAGCTACTACGGGCTGGCCTGGTCGGCAGGCTCGGATGCGGTCTTCTACACCGTGACCGACGCCGCCCGCCGGCCGTACCGGGTGTGGCGGCACGACACCGGCACCGATCCGGCCCGCGACGCGCTGGTGTACGAGGAGGACGACCAGCGGTTCGGGGTCACGGTGCGGGCCACCCGCAGCGGCGAGTGCATCCTCATCGAGTGCGCCAGCCGTGACACCACCGAGACGCTTGTCATCCCGGCCGCCGAGCCTGGCACGAAACCGTTCGCGCTGCGGAAAAGGAGCAGCGGAACGGCATACCTGGCCGATCATGCCCGCGGCACCGGCGGGGGTGAGTTCTTCCTGGTCACCAACGACGGCGCGGCGGAGTTCCGGCTCCTGCGCGGGCCGGCCGCCGGGAGCGGCCCGTGGACCGAGATGATCGCGGGCGCCGGCGACACCAGGCTGGTGAGGTGCGACGTGTTCGGGCGCTACCTGGTGGTGACCCAGCGGCGGGCGGCCGCCACCGGGCTGCGGGTGATCGACCGGCAAGCCGGGACGGAGCGCCTCATCGAGCCGCCGGGCCCCGAGGTCTCGCTGGCACTGGCCGAGAACCGGGACTACGGCCCGGCCGCGGTGACCGTCCGGACCGAGTCCGTCATCGACCCGCCCGCCTGGCACGACGTGGACCTGGCGACCGGCCGGTGGACGCTGCGCAAGCGGCAGCCGGTGCCCGGTTACGACCCGGGCCGCTACCGGACCGAACGGATCACGGCCACGGCGGCGGACGGGACGCCGGTCCCGGTGACCGTCGCCTACCGGGCCGGGTTCCGCCGGGACGGGACCGCGCCCTGCCTGCTCTACGGGTACGGCGCGTACGAGTCGTGCTCGTGGCCCAGGTTCGCGACCGGCGTGGTCAGCCTGCTCGACCGCGGGTACCTGTACGCGATCGCGCACGTGCGCGGCGGCGGCGAGGGCGGCCGGAACTGGTGGCAGGCGGGCCGGCTGGACCGCAAGCGCACCACGTTCACCGACTTCATCGCCGTCGCCGATGACCTGGCGGAAGCAGGCTGGGCGGATGGCGACCGGATCGCCTCCCGCGGGCGGTCGGCCGGCGGGCTGCTGCAGGGCGCCGTGTTCTCGATGGCGCCGCAGCGGTGGCGGGCGGTGGTGGCCGAGGTGCCGTTCGTGGACGTGGTGACCACCATGCTGGACCCGGGCATGCCGCTGACCATCACGGAGTGGGACGAATGGGGCGACCCCCGGGACCCGCGGCTGCGCGCCTACCTGGCCTCCTACTCGCCGCAGGAGAACATCCCGCCGCCGCCGTGGCCGCTGCTGCTGGTCACCGGGAGCCTGCACGACCCGCGGGTGCTGATCCACGAGCCCGGCAAGTGGGTGGCGAAGCTGCGGGCGGCAGGCGGCGGGCCGGTGCTGTTCCGGCCCGAGCTCGGGGCCGCCGCGCACGCCGGACCGGCCGGGCGGTACGGCAAGCTCGGCTACGAAGCGGAGGTGCTCGCCTTCGTCATCGACGCCTGTGGTGAGGGAGTGCCCGATGGCACCGGCTGACCTGCCAGGACCGCACGCGGCCACCCCCGCCGGCAAGCCCCGCGCGCGGGCGCTCGGCATCCCGTTCGAGGGGACACCGGGCCGGTGGAACGCGATCACCGACGTGCCCGGGGTCGAGGTCGGCTACACCACGCTCATCGAGGGGGAGTCGGTCCGTACCGGGGTGACCGGGATCCACCCGCGCGGCCCGGCGGGGGCGGGCGACCCGGTCGCGGCCGGGTTCTGCTCCCAGAACGGCAACGGCGAGATGACCGGCGTGTCCTGGATCACCGAATCCGGGACGTTCTCGCTGCCGGTCGCGATCACCAACACCCACGCGGTCGGCATCGCCCACGCCGGGATCGTCGCCTGGACCGGCCGGCATCATCCGGAGCTCGGGGACGACTGGTCACTGCCGGTCGCCGCCGAGACCTGGGACGGCTACCTGAACGACGCAGGCGGGCATCACGTGACCGAGCAGGCGGTCATCGGCGCGCTGGAGGCGGCGGCCGCCGGGCCGGTCGAGGAGGGCTCGGTCGGCGGCGGCACCGGCATGAACTGCTATCAGTTCAAGGGCGGGAACGGCACCGCGTCGCGGCTGGTCGGGTACGCGGGCACCGGCTACGCGGTGGGGGTGTTCCTGCAGGCTAACTTCGGCATCCGGGAAGAGCTCACGCTGGCCGGGGTGCCGCTCGGCAGGATGCTGGCCGGCGACAACCCGATGGCGGCCGCGGCGGCCGCCCCGCCCGGAGCGGGGTCGGTGATCGCGATCGTCGCGACGGATGCGCCGCTGCTGCCGCACCAGTGCTCGGCCCTGGCCCGCCGGGTCACCATCGGGCTGGCGCGCACCGGCACCACCGGGTCGCATTTCTCCGGTGACCTGTTCCTGGCGTTCTCCACCGCGAATCCGGGCGGGTTCACCCTGTATAACCCGGCCACCGGCGACGGGCGCGAGTACGACCAGCTCAGATTCGTGCCGTGGGGGAAGCTGGACCCGTTCTTCGCCGCCGTGGTGCAGGCGACCGAGGAAGCGGTCGCCAACGCGCTGGTCGCTAACGAGGACATGACCGGCCGGGCCGGGCACCGGGCTCCGGCGCTGCCGCGGGACCGGGTGGCTGCCATTTATGGCGGCCCGTCCGGGCCGCGGCCGTGACGGCGGCCGGATGTGGGCGGCGGCTGAGTTGCGTGCGTGACCGCGGGCGTGGTGGCCGGGATTGTATGCGCGGCGGTGGACGGGTTGCGTCCGCGGCGGAGGCCGGGTGGTGTGCGCGGCGGTGGACGGGTTGCGTCCGCGGCGG
>JAIRTY010000170.1 GCA_031254715.1 Nocardiopsaceae bacterium
CGTGCCAGCCGTCACCGTCCTGCCAGCCGTCGGCGGCGTGTCCGGCGCGCGCGGCAGGAACGCGGTCCCAAGGATCAGCGGGCTCATCGGGGTTCCAGCCGGCCGGCTGCCCCGGACGGCCCCACGGCGGCCCGGCCTCCGGCGCCGGGTACGGAACGAGCGGCTCCGGCCCGGTGCCGGCAGCCGTTCTTTCTGGTGACGGACTGAATTCCCGCGGGCCGGATGGGGGCGGTACGGCCGCGAACCGCGCGCGTGCCCGTTCCGCCTCTGCGGCCGGGCCTGGCGGGGGGACGGCCGGGACAGCGGCGGCCCGCCGGTCGCGGCGCAACCGGCCCAGCCGCCACCCGGTCAGCAGGGTGAGCACCAGGCAGGCGAGGCCGAGCAGGCCGAACCACGCCAGGCCGGCCGTCGAGCGCGGGCGGACCGGTGCGCGCGGCACCGCTGCCTGCCCGCCGCCGAAGTGAGTCGCGCCGCGGACGCCGTTCCCACGGCCGCCGCGGCCAGCCTCCCGCAGCAGGCGGCCCGCCAGCACGAGCGCGCCGGTGGCGTTCACCGTCCCGAACCCGACCTTGTCGTCGTACCCGCCCGGCGGCGGGTTCTGGGCGCTGCCGGTGATGGCCTGGTCCACCAGGGCCGGCGGGAGCGACGGGTACTTCGCCCGGATGAGCGCCGCCACCCCGGCGGTGAGGGCGCAGGCGGGGCTGGTCCCGTTGACGTACCAGTACTTGTCGTCCCTGCCCTGCGTGGGCACCATCACGCCAGGCGCCGCCACCTGCACCGACAGGTTGGCGCTGGAGAAGCTGGCGGTCGCCCCGTCCTGCGCGACCGCGCCCACGCCCAGCACTCCGGGGTAGACCGCGGGGAACGAGTAGGGCGCCTGGCCGTGACTGTGCGCGGCGGAGCTGTTGCCCGAGTTCCCGGCCGAGGCCACGATCACGATGCCGTGCCGCAACGCGTACTGCAGGGCGGCCCGGACCGGACGGCTCGGGGCGCCGTACCCGAGCGACATGCTGATGACGCCCGTGTGGTGGTCGGTCGCATACCTGATCGCCCTCGCAAGCGCGGACTGCACGCGGTCGTCCGGCTCGCGCTGGTACGCGTGGTAGCTGGGGTCGCCGGTGTCGGTGACTACGCGAATGGAGAGGACCTTGGCCCGCGGCGCGGCGCCCATGATCCCGTCGGCTGCCCCCGGGCCATGCCCGTGGCCGGCGACGAGGGCCGCCATCCAGGTCCCATGCGTGCCCCAGTCCGGGTTCGAGGGCGGGGTATGCACCCCGGTCAGGTCGGGGCCGGTCGTGACCGAGCCCGCCAGGTCGGACACATGCGGGTTCACGCCGCTGTCGATCACCGCGACCGTCACGCCCTGGCCCTGGGACTGTGCCCAGGCATCCGGGGCTCCGATCATGCTCAGCACCCAGGACTGCTGGTCACGCACGTGGTCGGCGCTGGCAGGGACGGCGGAGAGCAGGGCCAGCGCGAACCCGGTGGCCAGCACGAGAGCCGCAGCCACGGCCCGGCTGCGGAGGGCGGCGCCGGTCAGCATCCGGGCGTTCCCGGGCAGCGGGGGGCCGGCGGCTGCGCGCCCACGCCGGACTCCACGGCCTGCCCCACTCCCCTGGCCAGTGCGAGCATCTCGGCGGTGGCATAGGCATCGGCGGCCTGCGGCACCCGCGGCCGGCCGTCGGCGAAGCCGGCCGCCGCCATGATCAGGTACGGGCCGCTGCCAGCCGCCCATGAGAGCTGCCGCTGCGGGTTGCCGAACCGGGCGGCCAGCGTGTGGGAGAACGGGACCGCCCGGACGGCCGGCGGGGCCTTCCCGCCGGGCAGGTCGCCTGCTGCCGCGCTCTCGGCCGCCGCGCTCCGGAACACGGCCACGCCGACGGTGACCGCCATCGTCCCGGTGGCGTCCGAGTACGTCGACCGGAGCACGGTCACGCAGCCATGCCTGCTCAGCACCCGGGCCAGCGAGGGGTCGGCGGCGGCCCGGCAGTTCGCCTGCGGGGCGATGCCGGCCCTGGACGCGGTGAGCTCAAGGCCCCGGGCGCCTGCCAGCGCCGAGCCGGGCAGCTGGTAGCGAACGGTGCCAGGGAAGATGTGACCGGCCGTCCAGGCCCGCCACCGGGCGCCCATCTCCCACGCGGTGATCTGCTGCTGCTGGGCGGTGCTGAACGTGCGGGGCAGGACCCCGATGACGACTCCCGCCGCGGCGGCGCCGAGCCCGGCCAGGCTTCCGATCAGCCCGAGCCGGGCCAGCCACGAGCGTCCCTGGCGGCGGCGTCCCGGGCCGGTGACAGGGGCTCGCCGGTGCGACGCGCGCCTGCGTCCCGGGGCCTCTGACCAAGTCGCCACACCGGAAATCGTACGTGCTGGCCGGACAGGCCGCCCCGCGGTCTGGCTGGTCGGTGCGTGGCCCCAGGGGCCGGGCCGACCGCTCAGTACGCGGGCAGTGACCGTCAGTACGCAGGCACCGTCAGTAGGTGGGCAGCGACGGGTCGACCTGACTGACCCAGGCGAGCACTCCGCCGCCGACGTGAACGGCGTCCGAGAAGCCCGCCTTCTGGACGACCGCCAGCGCCTCCGCCGACCTGGCACCGCTCTTGCAGTGCAGCACGATCTGCTTGTCCTGCGGCAGCCGCTCCAGCGCGGCCCCGGACAGGAACTCGCCCTTCGGGATCAGGGTGGCCCCGGGGATGGAGACGATCTCGTACTCGTTCGGCTCCCTGACGTCCACCAGGAAGATGTCGTCGTCGCGGTCCAGCATCTCCTTGAGCTGCGCGGCGGTGATGGTGGCACCCGCGGCCGCCTGCTGGGCGTCCTCCGAGACGGTGCCGCAGAACTCCTCGTAGTCGATCAGTTCGGTGATCGTGGGGTTCTTGCCGCAGACCGGGCACTCGGGGTCCTTGCGGACCTTCACCGCCCGGTAGGTCATTTCCAGGGCGTCGTAGATCATCAGC
>JAIRTY010000220.1 GCA_031254715.1 Nocardiopsaceae bacterium
CGCGCTGCGCTGCTTCGAGGCCGTGGGCACCTGGCTCGGGCACGGGCTCGCCGCCCTGGCGGCGATCCTCGACCCCGCCTGCTTCGTGGTCGGCGGCGGCGTATCAGAGGCCGGTGACCTGCTGCTCGGCCCCGCCAGGGATGCCTACCGGCAGCGGCTGACCGGGGCCGGGCACCGCCACGAGGCCCGGATCATGCTCGCTGAGCTTGGCACGGAAGCCGGACTGGTCGGAGCCGCCGACCTCGCCCGCGGCCAGTAGCGCTCACACCTGCTGGCTCTCAGGCCGGCGGGTCGCTCACACCGGCCAGTTCTCACACCACGGCGCCGTCGTCCGGGCCGGAGTCGCCCGGCGGCCGGTCACCGATCCGCATGACCAGGGTGGCGAACCCCGCCACGAAGGCACCGACCCCGCAGAACGCCGCCCACCCGGGCACCGTCCAGCCCGCCATGACCGACACCAGCAGGTAGCCGGGCCCCCCGAACAGCCCCAGCCAGGCGCCCTTGGCGACCGGGTCGAGCCGCGGCAGGGGCGGCGGCGGTGGCGGGACGTAGTGGTCCTCATCGTCGGCCCTGGCCGGTGCGGCCGGTGCGGCCGGTGCGGCCGGGCTGGCCGGCCGGATCACCCGCGCCCGGCCCGGCGGTGCCGGCTTTCCCGGCTGCGCTGCTCCCGGCCCCGGCTCTGCTGTCCCGGCACCACCGGCGTCCGCAGCAGCACCCCCGCCCTCAGCGCCCACGGCACCCTGAGGATCCTCAGCACCCTCAGGATCCCCGGGACCTTCGGCACCCTCGGCGGCCTCCTCGCCGGTGGCCGCGGGCGGGTCCAGCTGCGGGCTGGTGAGCGGCCCCATGAGCGGGTCGCCGGGCGCCGGGCGGAGGCCGCCGGCCAGGCTCTCGCGGGCCGGCCAGGGCGGCGGGTCATCGTCGTCACCGGCGGGCTCGGCTATCCGCGCCACCAGGTCCCGCCAGGCCTCCTCCTGGCCGATGTCATCTCCGGACATATCCCCGTCCACCCCCTCACTCTTTCCCCGCGTGGCTGTAGGCACGCACGAACTCGAGGCTGCCACGGAAGATCTCCGGCGCGTCGTTGTCCAGCGTTGCCACGTGATAGCTGTTGGCGAGCTCGTGCACGGTCAGCTGGCTGGCGGGCAGTCCAGCCGTCAGCACCTGCATGCTCGGGGGCCCGACCACATGGTCCACCGTGCTGCGGTAGACCAGCACCGGCTGCGAGATCTCGCCGAGCCGGCTGGCCGTCAGCCGCCACAGCGGCAGCAGGCTGGCCGCCGCCCGCACCGGCACCCGGTCGTAGGCGAGCTCGGTCACGCCCTCCCGCTTGATGTCGCTGCCGATCCCCGGCACCGACGGCAGCACGAACTTGAGCACCGGCGACACCAGCAGCCGCCGGTCGTCGAGCGCGACCGAGGGGTTGACCAGGACCAGCCCGGAAAGCTGGTCGCCGCGTAGCTCCGCCAGCCGCAGCGCGAGGCAGGCGCCCATGGACAGGCCCATGGCGAAGATCTGGTCGGTCCTTCCCCGGAGCTCCTCGAAGGCCCGGTCGATCTCGCCGTACCAGTCCTCCCACCGGGTGCGCGCCAGTTCCTGCCAGCTCGTGCCGTGCCCGGGGAGCCGTGGCAGCGACACGCTCAGCCCTTGCGTGGCCAGGTACTCGGCCCACGGCCGGAGGCTCGCCGGGGACCCGGTGAACCCATGGCACAGCAGGGCACCCGTCCGGCCGCCCTCGTGCGAGAAGGGCTCCGCCCCCGGTATGACTGGCATGGGCCGCCCCCTCCCGTGACGCGCCTGCGCTGGTCCCGCCGCACCGGCACCAGCTCTCGTGCCTGCTGGCATCGTCGCACGCGAAGCGCCCCGCTCGCATCCGGAGATTGCCCGCGTCCGGAGCGGCCTGTCCGCTGCCACTCCCGCGCCAGCATGATCACGTGCGACGATGGGAGCGTGTTCTACTGGGTGGTCAAGGCGATCCTGGGCCCGTTTCTCGCCGTGGTGTTCCGGCCATGGTCGGAGGGGACCCAGTACGTGCCGCGCGAGGGGCCGGCCATCATCGCCAGCAATCACCTGTCGTTCGCGGATCATTTCTTCGGGCCGCTGCCGCTCCCGCGTAAGGTCACCTATTTGGCCAAAGCCGAGTACTTCACCGGGCGCGGCCTGAAGGGACTGATCAGCAAGGCGTTCTTCAGCGGGGTCGGGCAGATCCCGGTGGACCGGACCGGCGGCAAGGCGGGCGAACGGGCGCTGAAAACCGGGCTCCGGGTGCTGGCGGGCGGCCGGCTGCTCGGCATCTACCCGGAGGGCACCCGGACGCCGGACGGAAGGCTGTACCGCGGCAATACCGGGGTCGCGCGGCTCGCACTGGAATCGGGCGCGCCGGTGGTGCCGTGCGCAATGGTCGGGACCTACGACCTCATGCCGTCCGGGAAGATCCTGCCGCGGCTGCGGTTCCGGCCCGGGGTGCGCTACGGTAGGCCGCTCGACTTCTCGCGCTACGCGGGGCTGGAGACCGATCACCTGATCCTGCGGGCGGTGACAGACGAGATCATGTACGCGCTGATGAACCTGTCCGGTCAGGAATATGTGGACGAGTACGCGCAGCAGGCCAAGGCCAGGCTGAAGGGCGAGCAGAAGGTTCCGGCCCTCACCGGGACCGCTGGGGAGTAGGGAAAGGCGCGCCGCGCGGCCGCCGCGGATCCCGGTATCTCATGCCAAGCCAAACGGTCAATTGCGAGTTAATGGTTATCGAAAGGGTCAACCCGCGACTAAGGAGCGGTAAAGATGACTGACATTCCGGCGGAGACGCTGCCGCAGCCTCCGGGCGGGCCGGACAGCCCCGACCGGGCTGGTGACGAGATCCTGCTCGCGTTTGCCGGGCCCGCGCCGCAGCGCAGGCTGACCGTGCTGGTGCGGATATTCATGGCCATCCCGCACCTCATCGTGCTCTACGCGCTCAACATCGCGGCCGAGGTCGTGGCGTTCATCGGCTGGTTCGCCGCCCTGTTCACGGGCCGGCTGCCGGAAGGCCTGGCGAGCTTCCTGACCGGCTGGCTGCGCTGGCTGGCCCGGGTATACGCATACCTGAGCCTGCTGACCGACCGTTACCCGCCGTTCGAGCTGGCCGACTCGGACTACCCGGTACGGGTGTCCGCCGCGCCCGGGCGGCTGAACCGGCTCGCGGTCTTCTTCCGGCTGATCCTGGTGATTCCCGCCGGGCTGCTGCTGGCCCTGGCCGGGTACGGGCTCACCCTCGCGATGATCGTCATCTGGGTGATCGTGCTGATCACCGGGACCATGCCACCGTCGCTGCACTCGGCGGTCGCCGCCGTCCTGCGCTTCTATGTGCGCTGCTACGGCTACCTCTACCTGCTCACCGGCACCTACCCGGGCGGGCTGTTCGGCGACCGGCCGGAAGCCGCGGCGGCCGGGCCGGGCTCCGCAGAGCCGTCTGCGGCGGCCGGGCGGGGCTCCGCCGGGCCGTCTGCGCCGGCTGAGCCTGCCGAGCCGTCGCCGGCCATCCCAGCGGAGCCGGCCACGCAGGCTGAGCCCGCCGCCGAACAGCCGCCGGCCTGGGAGCAGTGGGCCCAGCCCCAGCCCGGCCGGGCACAGCCAGCGCCCGCTGGCGCCGGGCCGGCGACCGGCGGCGGGCTGGCGGCCACGGCCGGCCCGGCCGGCTGGCGGCTGGTGCTGACCACCCCGTCCAAGCGGCTGGTCGGCCTGTTCGTCGGGCTCGGTGTGCTGGTCATCGCCGGCGGCATCACCGGCGGAATCCTGGGCTCTTCCTCCACCGTGTCGACCGCCACGGCGCGAGCCGAGATCC
Organism: Nocardiopsaceae bacterium; assembly: GCA_031254715.1. Lineage (GTDB taxonomy): Bacteria > Actinomycetota > Actinomycetes > Streptosporangiales > Streptosporangiaceae > JAIRTY01. Next base: position 3,824 of record JAIRTY010000220.1, read on the forward strand.
AGTCGGCGCACGCCACGCTGTCCGGAGCCCTGGCCACTTACCAGCGCAAGGTCGCTGCCTGCCAGCAGGATGTCAACTGCGTGGACCGCCAGACCCGGCAGGTGGCGCAGGCGTTCGGCGCGTTCGGCCAGCAGCTCAAGAACGACGGCATGCCATCCGGCGGAGCCGCTTCGGTCCGGGACCAGCTCGTGCAGGACGCCCAGCGGGTCCAGGCGGACCTGGGGCAACTCAGCAAGGCCACCAGCCCGGCCACCTACCAGCGGATCCTCGCCCAGACCGGCCTGCAGACGACAATCACCCGCTTCGACGCCGACTACAAGCGCCTCGGCCAGGCCATCAGCATCAGCTGACCCCCGGGCGGCCGCCGCCGCGGCTGGCAGCTCATGCCCGATCGCCGGCCCAGCCGCGCGTGCTGGCGACGGCGCGGCGCCAGCGGGCGTAGCCCTCGTCGTCGGGCTGGCCCGGCTCGAAGCGCCGGCCCAGCCGCCAGGCGGCGGCCAGCTCGTCGGTGGAGGACCAGACTCCGGTCGCCAGGCCGGCCAGGAACGCCGCGCCCAGCGCGGTCGTCTCGGCCACGCCTGCCCGCTCGACCGGCACCTGCAACTGGTCCGCCTGCAGCTGCATGAGCAGGTCGTTGGCGCTGGCCCCGCCGTCGGCGCGGAGCGTGCAGGAATCCCGCCAGGCGCCGGTCACCATCACGTCGAACACGTCCCGCACCTCGAACGCGATCGCCTCCAGGGTGGCCCGTACCAGGTGGGCGCGGGTGGTGCCACGGGTGATGCCGAACATCGCGCCGCGGGTGTCCGGGTCCCATTCCGGCGCCCCGAGCCCGGTGAGAGCGGGCACGAACACCACCCCGCCGGAGTCGGGCACGGTCCGCGCCAGCGCCTCGCTCTGCGCCGCGTTGTCCAGCAGCCCGAGGCCGTCCCGCAGCCACTGCACCGCCGCGCCGGTCACGAACACCGACCCCTCCAGCGCGTAAGTCAGCTTTCCGCCCGCATCCATCCAGGCGACCGTGGTCAGCAGCCCGGCAGGCGACCGCTGCGCTGTCTTACCCGCGTTAGCCAGGACGAACGAGCCCGTGCCGTACGTGCACTTGGCGTCGCCGGGGGTGAAGCAGGCCTGCCCGAACAGCGCTGCCTGCTGGTCGCCGGCGATCCCCGCGATGGGCAGTTCCAGCCCGCCGAACACGGCCGGGTCGGTGCGGTCGGCCACTCCGGTCGACGGGACCACCTCCGGCAGCGCCCGGCCCGGCACCCGCAGCAGCTCGCACAGCTCACCCGACCACTGGCCGGTGCGCAGGTCGAACAGCAGCGTGCGGGAGGCGTTGGAGGCGTCGGTCACGTGCCGCCGCCCGCCGGTGAGCCGGGCGATCAGATAGGAATCGACGGTGCCGGCCGCCAGCGACCCGTCGGCCAGCCCGTCCCAGGTGGCTGGCTCGTGCTCGGCCAGCCAGCCGAGCTTGGTGGCGGTGAAGTAGGGGTCGATCCGCAGCCCGGTCAGCTCACTGCTCCGGTCCTCGTGCCCCGCCTCCCGCAGCCGGTCGCACAGCCGCGCGGTGCGCCGGTCCTGCCAGACGATCGCCCGCCGCGGCGCGGCCAGCGTGCCGCGGTCCCAGATCACCGCGGTCTCCCGCTGGTTGGTGATGCCCAGGCAGGTCACCTCGGCCGCCCCGGCGCCGGCCTCGCCCGCGGCGGCCAGCGCGGAACGGCAGGCCGCGAGCGTCGCTTGCCAGATGTCCTCTGGCTGGTGCTCCACCCAGCCCGGATGCGGGTAGTGCTGGGGAAACTCCTCGTACCCGCGGGCGGCCACGGCCCCGTCCGGGGTGACGACCAGGGCGGTGACCCCTGTTGTTCCGGCGTCAATCGCGAGGACACTCATTGCGACTAGTGTTGCTCTATGCGAGTCGGAGTGCTGACCGGAGGCGGCGATTGCCCGGGCCTGAACGCGGTGATCCGGGCCCTGGTTCGGCGCGGCATCCAGGAGTACGGATACGAGTTCACCGGGTTCCGGGACGGGTGGCGGGG
>JAIRTY010000283.1 GCA_031254715.1 Nocardiopsaceae bacterium
GGAGACCTGGCCAAACTGGAGACCTTCCCGGCCCTGGTGGGGCTGGTCGGGCGCGGGGCGCTGGATGTCCCTGTGGTCGGGGTCGCCAAGAGCGGCTGGGGCCTGGAGCAGTTCCGCGACTACGCGGTCGCCTCGCTCAAGCTCAACCACATGGACCCGGACGCCCCGGCCGCCCGCAAGATGCTCGGCCTGCTCCGGTATGTGGACGGCGACCTCGCCGACGACGCGACCTACCGGGCGATGTCCGACCAGGTGGGGCCCGGCAGCAAGATCCTTTACTACCTGGAGGTGCCGCCGCCGCTGTTCGGGCGCATCGCGCATGGCATCGCCGGTGCGGGCCGCGCCAGCGGTGCCCGCGTCATGGTGGAGAAGCCGTTCGGAAACGATCTCGCGAGCGCGCGGGAGCTGGACGCCACCATGCACCAGTTCTTCCCCGAAGACGACATCTACCGGGTGGACCACTGGCTGGGCCTGGACCCGGTGGAGAACGTGCTGTTCGCCCGGTTCACGAACGCGGTGATCGAGCCGCTGCTCAACCGCACCTACGTGGAGAGCATCCAGATCACCATGGCAGAGGCGTTCGACGTCTCGGACCGGGGCCGGTTCTACGACCGCACCGGCGCCATCCGGGACGTGCTGCAGAACCACATGCTGCAGGTGCTGGCCACGGTGATGGCCGACGCGCCGGAGGGCCAGGGGCTGGAGAACTGGCGCGATGCGAAGGCGCGGCTGGTGGGGGCGCTGACTCCGCTGTCGCCGCGGCAGACGGTGCTGGGCCAGTACGACGGCTACCACGACGTGGACGGCGTGGCCAAGGACTCCACCACCGAGACGTACGTGGCGACGACCCTGATAGCTGACACCTGGCGGTGGGCGGGGGTGCCGATCGTCATCAGGGCGGGCAAGTGCCTGCCGGTCTCCGCGACCGAGGTCACGGTGCGGTTCCGGCACCCGCCGCGCGACATCTTCGGTCTCGCGCCGCTGCCGCAAGCCAACGAGCTGCGGTTCCGGGTCCACCCGGAGACCGCGGTCACGCTCAGCGTCGCCGGCAAGAAGCCCGGCGCCGGCTGGGAACCGCAGCAGGAGGAGCTGTCGTTCGCGGAGCGGCCGGGCGAGGACATGCGCCCCTACGACCGGCTCATCGGCGCGGCGCTGAACGGCGACCGGTGGCTGTTCGCCCGCCAGGACACGGTCGAGGCCGCGTGGCGGGTGGTCGACCCGGTGCTGGCGGACGCGGTACCGGTCCACCCGTACGCGCGCGGCAGCTGGGGACCGGCGGAAGCGGACCGGCTGCTGCCGCAACGCGACTCCTGGCACGACCCGGCCGGGTGACCGACCAAAAATCTGCGGAACGGGAGATTACCCGCTCAGCCAGTTCATCCGGGGCTATGCCCCCGGCGGGGGGGTCTGGGGGGGTCGTCCCCCCGGGCCAGCACTGAGCAGGTAGTCCGCCCGGCGGACCAGGCCCCGCACCGGCTCGCCGCGCAGGTAGCGGAGCACGTTCCCGGCGGCCTGCCTGGCCGCGGCGGCCTGGACCCCGGCGACGGCGCCGGAGTTGTGCGGGGACCCGATCAGGTTGGGCAGCTCGAGCAGCGGGTACCGGGTCGCGAACTTCTCCCCCGGGCCCGGCTCGTGCCACCAGACGTCGATGCCCGCGCCGAACCCGGGGTGATCGCGCAGGTGCTCATACAGGGCCTGCTCATCCACGATGGCGCCCCGGGCCACGTTCACCAGGATCGCTTCCGGTTTCATCAGGCCCAGCTCGCGCGCCCCGATCAGGCCCCGGGTGGCCCGGGTCAGCGGCACCGAGATGACCAGCACGTCCGCCGCGGCCAGCACCTGGTCCAGGTCCGCCAGCGTGCCAGCGAACTCGGCCGGCTCGCCGACGGCGCCGGTGGAGTTCACGGCGTGGATCCGCGCCCCGAAGGCGCGCATCAGCCGGGCGGTGGCCTGGCCGATGCCGCCGAATCCCAGCACCGCGCACACCGCACCGTTCAGCGTGAGCACCGGCTCGGCCTGGTCCCACCGGCCCGCCGCGAGCGCGGCGTGGCGCTGCGGCAGCCGCCTGGCCAGGGCCAGCGTCATGGCCAGCACATACTCGGCGATCGGCGGCGCGTAGGCGCCCACGTTACCGGCCACCGCCACCCGGGGCGGGATCGCCGTCAGGTCGATGTGGTCGACCCCGGCCGACATCAGCTGCAGGAATTCCGGCCCGCCCGGCTGCTGGAGCGACCCGGGCGGCAGTTCCCGCTCCGGGTTCCAGCTCAGCACCGCCGCGGCCTGCCGCAGCAGGGCGGGCCGCTCGCCGGCGGGTACCCGGTCCAGGAACGCGACCCGGGCGTGCCCGTCCAGCACGCCGGTGTTGATGCGGGCGTACTCGTCGTCCGCCGGGTAACTGACAACTACCAGCCGTTCGCCGGCCATCGGCATCCTTCCCCTGGTCCTGGTGGTTCCCGCAGCTGGTGCGGGCGGGTCCCGCAGCTGGTGCGGGCGGGTCCCGCAGGTGCTGCGGGCGGGTCCCGCAGTCCAGGGTGCCGCAGCTGGCCGTCAGATGCCGCGCTGGGCGGTGATGCGGCCGGACCTGGCCGCGGCCGCGAGCGCGTCGTAGTCGCGCTGGTTCTGGTCGGCGTAGGCGGCAGCGAACTCGGCGATCGCCTGGTCGAAGACGTCGGACTTGCCGAGATAAGCGGCGATCGCGATCCGGTCCCCGGACCGGGCATGCGCGCGGGCCAGCGTCCACGCGCACACCTGCCCGTAGAGCAGCATGCCGTCCGGGATCATGGCCTCGATCGGTACCGAGAACTTCCAGTCCCGCAGCTGGCGCACGTAGAAGTCGCGCACCTGCCCGTCGAGACCGGTCGCGCGCTGCCAGCCGAGGAAAATGTCGCTGGCGGCCTGCATCAGCCGCTGCCCGCACACCACCCGCTCGCCCTGGTTGGCGTATCCGCTGGCGCCCGTGTACCGGCTGAGAACCGAGTCCTGCGCCTCCTTCACCTGCAGGAACAGCGGGTCGGCGGGGCCGGAGCCGAGCATCAGGATGATCCAGCAGCGGGTGCCGACGCTGCCCACCCCGACGACCTTGCGGGCTATGTCAGCCGGCTTGTACTGCTCCAGCAGCACCCGCCGGTCGGGCTGGAGGGTACGCCGGTACCTGGCGATCAGCTTGCCGAGCACCGGCTCGAAGCCGGCGCTGCCCGGCTGCTCGGCCACCATGTCGGTGAGCGGGACGATCAGCGGCGGGTCGGCGGCGATCCGCAGCTCCCCGTTCACCCGCTGGGTGAGCTTGCTTAGCTGCTGCCGGCTGTCGCGGGTGCGGGCCTTGGCCGCCATCTTGCCGGCCTGGCTGCGCTGGCGGGCGCCCACCTGGCCGTGGAACTGCTGCTCGAGCTCGTCGGGGCTTGGCTGGGTGTACCAGACACCCAGGTTCGTCATGCCGGCGAACTCGCGCATCGCCTGCCGGTACCTGGCCGCCGCGGCCAGCACGATGCGCCTGCGGTCCTTCCCGGCGAACCCGTTGTCCCGCGCCGCCACCTCCAGGCTGGCGGTGAGCCGCTTCACATCCCACTCCCACGGGCCGGGCTGCGTCTCGTCGAAGTCGTTGACGTCGAAGACCAGGTTGCGCTCGGGGGTGGCGAACAGCCCGAAATTCGACAGGTGCGCGTCCCCGCACGCCTGCACGGTCAGCCCGGTCACCCCGGTGGTGGCGAGGTCGGCCGCCATCGGCAGCGCGGCGCCGCGGAAGTAGCTGAACGGCGATGCCAGCATCCGGCCGTACCGGACCGGCACCAGGTCCGGCACCCGCGACTGGGCCTGCTGCTCCAGCAAGCCGACCGGGTCCGGCCGGTCCGGCCCGGGGTCGAACCCGGCGTGGCTCCCGCGGGGCACCCGGGCCCGGGCCGCCTTGCCGCGTTCGGCCCGCTCAGCCGTGCTGAGCGGCGCGGGCGGGGTGCGGGGACGCGCCCGGCCTGCCGCCTGGGTCCGGGGACGCGTCCGGTCTGCGGGCTGGGTCCGGGACCGCGTCCGGTCAGCCGCCTGGGTCCGGGACCGCGTCCGGCCAGCCGCCTGGGTCCGGGACCGCGTCCGGCCAGCGGCCTGGGATCGGGACCGCGTCCGGTCAGCCGGCTGGGTCCGGCGCCGCGAAGTCGATGCTCGCTGGGCCATCAGACCACCCCTGGGCCATTCTGGCCGGTTGCCGCCCGGCCGGCCTCACCCGCGCCGGGTGAGGCCGCGCTCGCGGCTGGCTGCGGCACGATTCTCGCCCCCGCCAGGTACGCGACCACCACCGCCACGATCACCAGCGGCATCAGCTTCACCCCATCCGACGCCAGCAGCAGCGTGGCCAGCAGCACGGATGTCAGCGGCAGGGTGAGCATGACCGCTGACAAAGCCCCGATGCCCATCGCCACGCCGGCCACCAGCGGCAGTCCCGGCAGGTGGGACAGCAGCATGCCGCCGGCCGCACCGAGGAACATCGACGGGAACACCGGCCCGCCCCGGAAGCTGCTGAGCGAGACGCCGAAGGCAAGGCCCTTGCACGCCAGCAGCAAGGCCAGCGTCCCGGCCGGATAGGCGGCGCCGTGGGTGGTGAGCCCCGGCAGCGCCGACTGGCCCGAGAACAGCACCTGCGACGACGCCTTCCCGGTGCCTGCCTGGTAGGCGATCGCGAGCCCGGCCACGACCAGCCCGGCGGCCGGGATCACCAGCAGCGGCCACCGCTCCGCGCTGCCGCGCAGCAGCAGGCTGAGCCGCCGGATGCCCCACCCGGCCAGCGCCGCCGCAATCCCGATGGCCACGGCCCAGCCGAACTCGGCCAGATCCGGCGTGCCGAAATGCGGCAGGCCGGGGATGGACAGCGAGAACGTGCCCAGCCCGGTCCAGTGGCCAAGGCCGGTGAAGACCAGCGAGCCGAGACCTGCGGCGAGCAGGCCAGGCACCAGCACCAGTTCCATTGCCAGCCCGGCCAGCCCGGCGGCTTCCATCAGCAGGAACGCCCCCAGCAAGGGGGATCCCAGCAGGGTGCTGATGGCCGCGAAGCTCCCGGCCGATGCGACCATCCGCACCGCCCGGCCGGGCAGATCCCGCGGTATGAGCCGCAGGGCCAGCACCGCCAGCCCGCCGCCGAGCGCGATCAGCGGCATCTCCGGGCCCAGCACCACCCCGAAAGCCAGGGTCGCCAGCGCCGCCAGCAGGACCCCGGGCAACTGGGCCGGGGACGGCGCGCCGTGCAGCCGGAAGCCGTCGGCCGGGGATGCC
>JAIRTY010000314.1 GCA_031254715.1 Nocardiopsaceae bacterium
CACGCCGCCCCATTTGGCGACGCCTGACCAGCCCTGGATGCAGTAGTGCTGGGTGATCTGCTCGTGGCGGGGCCGTGCGCGCAGCTCCTCCAGGCTCAGTTCGACCGGGTTGTCGACCAGCCCGCGGACCTTCAGCCGCCAGCCGGCGAATCCCTTGTTATACAGCTTCCGGTAGGCCTCGGTGGTCGGGTAGGCGCCGTTGTGCCAGAAGTAGGGGGAGATGTCCTTCTCGCTGTACTCGCCCGGCTTGGCGTCGACGTGCTCGAACAGCCACTGCACCGGTCCGATCAGCGCGAAACCGACCCGCTGCACCACGCGGGGATGCCGCAGGGTGAACGGGGTGGCGGCCACCCAGGCGACGGCCATCACCGCCGTGACGGCGCAGAAGATGCCGAAGCCGAGCCAGCTGTTGTCGTTGCGCGCGGCGTACATGTGGTTCGTGTTGGCCAGCAGCCCGGTGGTGAACACCAGAGTGACGTGAATGAAGATGAAGAACAGGAACCACACCAGGACCAGGAAGTGCAGCGACCGGGCAACCTGGATCGACAGCACCCGGCTGACCGGCTTGATCCGGGTGGACAATGCCGGGGACATGCCCAGCCCGGTGATCAGCGCCAGCGGCGCGGCCACGAACACCGTCACGAAGTAGGCGAGCAGCTGCAGGCTGTTATAAGCGACCCACCCCTGCTCCGCGGGCCAGTGCAGGGACGCGTACTGGATCATCACGGTAACCGCGCTCGGGAACACCCGCCACGTCGTGGGCACGAGGCGGTGCCACTGCCCGGTGGAGAACAGCAGCACGAAGAACACGGCCCCGTTGAGCAGCCACCGCACGTCGGTGCCGAGGTGCCACCAGCGGGCCAGCCCGATGGAATGCCGCAGCCCGGGCAGCCCGACCTGGCCGGGCAGGCTGATCGAGTCCTGCTTGGCCGTCCACAGCGGGTCCTTCGGGACGGGCTTCTGGATCCGGAACCAGTCCCGCTTCGGGGTGGAATGCCTGGTGAAGTACAGCCGGGGGTGATCGGACAGGATTTGTATCCCGGCCCGGATGATGAAGATCATGAACAAGGCGTTGAGGGCGTGCTGCGCATTGACCCACCACGGCAGCCCCGGATGGGCCGCCGGGGAGATCAGCGTGCCGGGGTAACGGCCCATGAACCGCTGCACGGCGGGCATGTTCCGCAGCCCCTGCCCGACGGCGACGGCGATCATCAGCACGACCCAGCCGATCGGCAGCAGCCACAGCAGGTTGAACCACTTGCTGCGGCTCACCCGCACCCGGGGGGCAATGCCCCGGGCGGCGGGAACAGACCCAGCCCACGTCTGCGGGTCAATAACATCCTCACCCCGGGTGAGGCTTTGCCGGTAGTCGGCAATCGCGGCCGGGGTGGGATCAACAGCAGAAACCTGGCTTCGGTTTTGTTGCTTCATGGTCAACGTCCTGAGACAGTAGGTGCCCGCTGTGGGTTTATGAGTCGGTGGCGTAGACGCGCATTTTTTTTGCCTGGCGATGCTGATCGTGCTCATGGAAGGCGGTCTGGATCTGCTCCAGCGTCTTGCCCTTCGTCTCGGGGACCTTGACCATTACCCAGAAGTAGGTGACCACGCACAGCCCGGCGAAGATAAAGAAGACGGCTGCTGTGCCGATCGCGTTGACGATAGAAAGGAAGAACTGGGTGACGATAAAGGCGGCACCCCAGTTGACCGCGGTCGCCACCCCAATGGCCTTGCCCCGGATGCGGTTGGGGAAGATCTCCGAGATCATCGTCCACACCACCGGCCCGAGAGAGAAGGCGAAGCAGGCGATGTAGACCACCGTGGCCAGGAGCGTGACGATGCCGGTGACGCTGGGCCTGCCGCCGGCGGCGTGATGCCCGAGGACCGCGAACGCGACGCCGATGGCCAGCAGCGCTGCCGTCATCCCGATCAGCCCGGCGTACAGCAGGGGCTTGCGGCCGAACTTGTCGATCCAGGCGAGCGCGATCAGCGTGGCCAGCACGTTCACCACGCCGACGGCGAGGATGGTGGCGATGGTCTGCTGATGAGGAGTAGTGAACCCGGCAAAGCCGAAGATCTTGTCGGCGTAGTAGATGACGGCGTTGATGCCGGTGACCTGCTGGAAGATGGCCAGGCCGGTCGCTACCCACAGCGCCCGGCGCAGGTTCGGGGCGAACACGTCCTTCCACTTGACGCCCATGGTCTTGGCCAGCTGGGCTTGCATGGTGTCCAGCCGGCGGTCCACATCGTCACAGCCGATCGTCTTGGCCAGGGTGGCTTTCGCCTCCGCGCGCCGGCCGTGCCGCAGGTACCACCGGGGTGTGTCGGGCATCCCAAGAGCGACCACCAGCAGCAGCACACCGGGAATGATCGCCAAGCCCAGCATCACCCGCCACCGTCCGCTCGAGCTCAGCGCGAAATCGGCGATATAGGCGAGCAAGATGCCCCCTGTGAGGGCCAGCTGGTAGGTGGAGACAAACCGGCCGCGTATCGACGCGGGAGCCATCTCCGCCGCGTACAACGGGCCCGCCAGCGAGGCGACGCCCACGCCGAAGCCGATCACGAACCGCGAGATGACCAGGACCGCGGTCCCAGGCGCCAGGCTTGACCCCAGCGCGCCCAGCGCGAACAGCACGGCGCCGACCAGCATGGCTTTCTGCCGCCCGAACCGGTCCGCCAGGTCACCCGCTACCAGCGCCCCGAATAGCGCCCCCAGGGTGACCCAGCTGGTGACGATCTCCTGCAACGTGGTCCCGAGGTGGAGGTCCCTGGCCACGAATGACAGCGCGCCGGAGATGACCCCCTGGTCGTACCCGAACAGCAGGCCATTCAAGATGACCACCACGGCCACCATGGCAAGCCAGAAACGGAACCGCCCGAAAATGAGTCTCGGGCCCCCCTGCAATTGTTCCGAAGTTACCGTTGTCATTTCATTCCCCGAAGACACTAAAATCCGCGTTTGGACCGCGGATTTCGCACGGATACGGCGCCGACCACACGGCGCCGGCGTTCAGGATCTCGGGGTTGGCCGGGGATGGCCAGGTCCGGGCCAAGCTCGATCCGCCCAGAGCGGCTCCGCTTGGCTCCGGTGGCGTGCCATCCCAGCCTCGCCCGGGCGGCGCAGCGAGGGCCCACCACGCGGCGCCGGGACGCAGCTCGGGCCGCTGTGCCACAAAGTGGCGGAGCGAAGCTGTCGAGGCGCCGGTGTTCACCTGTCACCCCGCACTTAGGCGGGGGTAGATCGGGGC
>JAIRTY010000683.1 GCA_031254715.1 Nocardiopsaceae bacterium
CAGCCGGTCACCGCGCCCGACAACCGCGACCACAACAACCGCACCACCGCCTGGGACTTCGACCCCAACCGGGACCGCGGCACGTTCCACATGCCGGCGAACAGTGCCCTGACCAGCGCCATCACCAAGTACCCGGGCCTGTTCTTCATCGACGCGCACCAGCAGCGCTCCGGCTACTTCTTCCCGCCGGACCAGGACGCCGCGCACAGCGAGATCTCCCATTCCGCGCTGGGCGCGATCCAGAACGTGATCGGTCCCGCCATCCAGAACGCCTTCAACGACCAGACCGGGCAGTACCGCAACTACAACGAGTACGACCTGTTCGTGCCGGAGTACGGCGATACGGTCCCGGCGCTGCTGCAGGGCGGCGCTGGCATGACCTACGAGAAGGGCAACGACGAGAACTACGGCAAACAGGTCTACGACCACTACCTGGCCATGGACACCACCGTCAACGTGGTCGCTGACAACAAGACGAGCCTGCTGACGGACTGGGTCAAGCAGTGGCCCGAGGCGGTGTCGCAGGGAAAGAACTGCGTCGTCCAGAACAACACCCAGGTCAGCCCGCCCGCCGTGGACCAGTTCGAGATCGGGCAGAGCGCCATCGACCAGGAACCCAACACCCCGGTCTGCGGCTACTACTACCTGCCCGGCGCTCACTCCGGTGATGTGGCGCAGACGATCAAGGATCTTCAGTTCGCCGGCGTCAAGGTGTACCGGCTCAGCCAGGCCACCGCCGTGCCCGGCGCGCACGCATTCGGCGACTTCACGATCAACGCGCCGCCAGGCCAGGACCCGGTCCGGAGCAAGCCGGTGACCCTGCCCGCCGGGACGTTGTACATCCCGCTCAGCCAGGGCACCAAGCACTGGATCCAGGCGGTGCTGGGGGAGAACCCGTACCTGCCGTTCAACTACAACTACGACGTCGTCACCTGGTCGTACTCGCTGCTGCGCGGCTTTGCCGGAGACGGGTTCCTCACCCAGCAGCTGCCGCCGTCGGCCAAGCTGAGCGCGATCGGCGACCCTGCCCTGGGCAGCGCGCCGGGCGCGGCTGCGCCGGTGTATGCGTTCAGCACCGACTCCGCTGCCAGCCTCGCCATGCTCAACCGGCTCCTCGGCCAGGGCGCCGACGTGGCCCGCGCGGCGACCGGTTTCGACGCCAGCGGGATGCACTTCGGCAGCGGCACGGCGCTGGTCTCGGGCTCTTCGGTCCCGCTGCGCACGCTGGCCGCCGACGCCGCGGCCTGGCAGACGCCGGTGCACGGCCTGCCCGGCTACCCCGTCAGCCACTACGCGGTGCGCCTGCCGAAGATCGCGATCTACACCGGCGGGACCACCGTGCCCACCAATCCCGCCATTCATGGCAGCGGGGACGGCTACTGCACGACCAGCACCTACTGCGAGGCCATGTTCGACCTGACGCAGCGGGAACAGTTCCCGGTCTCCCAGATCAGCCAGCTCACCTCCACCGATCTCGCCAACGGCGCGCTGCAAAGCGGCGGGTACACGGCCCTGATCGATCCGGGCTCGGCCATCTCGGCGACCACCCCGTCCGGGCCGGCGGGCACGCCCGCGCAGGCGGTGCAGGCGTTCGTCAACGCGGGCGGCACGCTCCTGGGTACCGGCGCCGGCGGGGCGACGAGCGCCCGCAATGCCGGGCTGACCACGGTGGACACCAGCACCGTCACCGGCATCAGCACGCCGGGGTCGACGTTCGACGCCAGCTGGGACTCCTCCGACCCGGCGGGGTGGGGATTCGGCGCCGGCGGCTGGATCTACCGTGAGTCGAACAGCGACCCGAACTTCGACCCGTCCACCCTCGGCGGCGACGGCAGCGCCATTCCGCCGGCAACCGCGGTGGCGACGTTCGCTCCGGCGGGCGACTGCGGTGGCCCGGCAGGGTTCGGCAACTGCTACGGCTACGAGGTCAATGCGAACGCGAGCCTGCCAGGACGGCCCGCCGTCATCGACCAGCCGTTCGGCGCCGGGCACGCGATCATGCTCGGATTCGACCCCTGGTACCGCTCGTGGACGACCGAAGAAGAACGGCTGGTCCTCAACAGCATGCTGTACCCGGCGGGAACCGCCGTCCCAGCTGGCCCGTCAGCCGCTGAGGCAGCGGGAGTCAGCGCACACGCCCGCGCCGCCGCGAGCGAGGTCCCGGCCGCCGGCCTGCCCTCGGCCGCCAGCCGCCCGGTGAACCCCAGCGGCGGCGCCCGGAGTGCCCCCGCCAACCGTGATCGCCCCGGGCAATGAGGACGTCCCCCGTTCCCCGGTTAAGCGACGCTCCAGCGGCCTGCCGCCCCGAAGGAGGTCTGAGCTGAGGATGAAAGCATTTCGCAGGTTCGGATGGCGACGGTGGCCGGTCGCGATCGCCGGCGTGGCACTGGCGGTGCCGCTGGCGGTGAACGCGGGTGCCAGGGGCAGCGCGCCGGCGGGCGCGTCAGCGGCCGCCAGCCAGGCCGCTCCGCTGGTCGACGGGAGCTACCTGTACAGCCAGCTTTACACGATGGCGACGAGCTTCAGCTACCGCGTCTCAGGCGCCGACGGGCCGCCCCAGGATCCATCGTCCCCGTTCAACCTGCGGCCAACGGTGAACGGCTGGCAGGAGCTGTTCGCCTACTGGAAGAAGGCGCTCACCAGCCAGACCGCGAACGGCTCACTGGCCAGCTTCGCGACGGTCACCGACCACTACTTCCGCCGCCCCGGCGGCTACCGGTTCGACTCCAACGACGCCGTGGTGACCCTTCCCGGCGCCGGCTGCCCGGCCGAGCGGGTGCTGAGATCGGAAGAGCAC
>JAIRTY010000019.1 GCA_031254715.1 Nocardiopsaceae bacterium
GTAGAGGCGGGCAAAGGCCGGATGGCTGATGCTGGACATGGTTACCTCACCAGGCGACGGGGAGCCGGGCCAGGCCCCCGGTCAGCGGGTCGCGGGTGAGCGTGAGCTCCCCGGGCGGCACGGCCAGGCGCATGCCGGGGAAGCGGGGAATGAGCTGGGAGAAGACGGCTTGGAGCTCAATCCGGGCCAGCGGCGCGCCGAGGCAGTACCGCGCGCCATGGCCGAACGTGAGGTGGGTGGCGGGCGGGCGGGTGACGTCGAACCGGTCAGGGCCGGGGAAGATGGACTCGTCATGGTTGGCGGCACCGTTGTCGAGCAGGACCAGGTCCCCGGCGGCGATGGCGACGCCGCCGATCTGCAGGCCGGTGCGGGCGTAGCGGGGTATCCCGCCGCCGCCCTTGCCGGCTGCCCGCAGCAGCTCCTCCAGGGCGGCTGGTATCAGCCCGGCGTCCTCGCGGAGCGCCTGCCACTGGCGCGGATCGGCGAGCAGCATCAGAGCGCCCATGCCGAGGGCGACGACGGTGGTCTCATACCCGGCGATGAGCAGGGACATGGACAGTATCGCGATCTCCTCGTCGGTAGTGCCTTCGGTGTCGCACAGCCGGGAGATGACGTCGTCGCCCGGGTGCGCGCGCTTGCGGCCTACCAGTTGCTGGCCGTAAGCGAACAGGGCTGCCAGCCCGCGCAGGGACCGCGCCTCGTCGCGCACGTCGATGGAATCCCGGGTCCAGGCCCGGAAGCGGTCCCGCTCCTCATACGGCACGCCGAGCAGCTCGCAGATGACCAGCACCGGCAGCGGGAACGCGAGCGCCTCGGTGAGGTCGGCTGGCGGGTGCCGGCGGGCCAAGTCGTCCAGCAGCCCAGTGGCCAGCGCCTCGACGCGGGGCCGTAGCGCCCGCATACGTTTCGGCGTGAAGTGCGGCTGGAGCAGCGAGCGCATCCTGGCATGGTCGGCATCCTCGGTGTCGTAGTTCCCCATCGGGCCGCCGAACAGGGCGGACTCCCCGGTGCGGGCGGCGCGGGCGGGGTCAGGATGAGCGCGGCCGAGCCGGGGGTCGGCCAGCAATGCCCGTACCTCCTGGTATCCGGTGACCAGCCACGCCGGGTCCCCGGTCGCGGTGCGGATCCGGTGGACGGGCCCCCGCGCCTGGAGCTCCCGGAGCCGGGGCGCGGCCCGCAGCGGCGGCGTTTCCTCGAACGGAAGTTGCACAAGCGATGCCATCTCGCCCTCCTTGTACATGCTCAGTTGTATACTATTACATAAATTAACTTGAGTGTATACTACTGGGTTAATAAGAGGGAGATGCAAGCCGATGGGGATGGGCGATCAGGCTGCGGACCGGGCACCGGCGGAGCCTGGAGGCCCGGCCGGCCCGGGAGGTCCCGCTGCGCCGGCCCGCACGGCGGAGCCGGTACGCCGCCTGCGCCGGGCCGAGCGGCGTGAGCAGATCATCGACGCAGCCACCAGGGCATTCGCCCGCGCCGGGTTCGCTGCGACCAGCCTGGATGACGTCGCGGCGGAGGCCGGGATCACCCGCGTGATCCTCTACCGGCATTTCGAGTCCAAGGCCGGCATGTACCGGGCGGTGCTCGATCGCGCCTGCACCCGGCTGGCCGAGACCGTCGGCACCGGCAGCTACGGCGAGGACGCCATCCCCGCGCTCGTCCGGGCCGCTGCCGGCGACCCCGACGCGTTCCGGTTGCTGTTCCGCCACGCCGCCAGGGAGCCGGAGTTCCGCGCCCACGCCGACGCGCTGACCACTGCCTCCGCCGAGGTCGCCCGGCACGATCTGGAACGGCAGCTACCTCCGGGGCCGTGGCTGGACTGGGCAGCCCGGCTGGTTCCTGCGGTCGCGATCGAGGCGGTCATCGCCTGGCTCGATGCCGGGCAGCCCGACCCCGGCCAGGCACCCGGACGCATCGGCCAGGTCATCTTTGGCGCCATCCAGGCAGCCCAGCCACGAGAACCTGAAGGCCCGGCATGAGTCCTGGCAGCCCAGCGCCACTAGCGCGGGAGTACCTGCCGCAACTGCGCCACCGAGGGCGCGCCGGAGAGCGAGCCGTTCTCATCCGGGTACAGCCGGCACGACAAGCTTGGCCCCAGGCCCGGGCGGGCGAACGGGTCTACGCCGTCGAGCAGCAGCGTCGGCGAGCCGTTCATCCCGAGCCTGGCTGCCTCGGCCAGATCGTGCACGAGGTGCCGTTCGATGCCGGCGCGGCCGGCGGCAAGCTGACGCAGGCGGTCAGTCAGCACGGCCGCGTTCGGGCAGCCGGGCACGTGCAGCACCTGCACTCTCATCGCCGGCCCGCCCCGTCGGCCGGGGCGGGCTCCTCGAGCGCTTGCAGCAACGGGCAGGACCGGTCGGCGCGGGGCCGATCACAGGTCGCCACGAGCGATGTGAGGCTCGCGCGCATCTGCCGCAGGCCGGCGATCTTGCGGTCCAGCTCCGCCGCGTGCGCCTGCGCGAGGGCACGCGCCTGGTCGCAGGCCTCCGGCCCGCCCTCGGCCAGGTCCAGCAGCTCCTCGATCTCGGCCAGCGTGAACCCCAGTTCCTGGGCGCGCTTGACGAACCCCAGCACGCCCACCGTTGCGGCCGGGTACTCCCGGTACCCCGACCCCGACCGCGGCGGCTGCGGCAGCAGCCCCCGCCGCTCGTAGTACCGCAGCGTCTGCGTGTTCACCCCGGCCTTGAGGGCCACCTCACTCGTCCGCATGACATCCAGCATGGACCCGGTACCCGGGTACCGGGTCAACCCCGGCCGGACCGGCTTGACCCGGTACCGCGGTACAGGCCGCATCCTGGCCGCAGCACTGCCGCCGCCGAACCCGCCGATGGCTAGGGGATGTCGTCATGGATGAGTCTCGCTTCCGCCAGTACCTCGCTGACACCGGCCCGGCGATGGCCGGCCGCCGCCAGCGGCTCGCCGTCCCGCTGCGCGGCTTGTACCGGCAGATCCTGCAGCACTTCGCAGGCACCGGCGACGCCCCGGCTCCCGGGATGTTCGCCGGCTGGGCAGCCAGCGCCGGCGTGGACGCCGCCGCAGCCCTGGCCGGGCTGGTGCAGGCGGACCTCGCCGAGGCCGACCCGGACGCCGGCCGCATCCTCGGCGCCTACCCCTTCTCCGCCGCCCCCCGCGGCCACCAGGTCACCATCGCGGGCGGCCCGGCCGTCCAGGCCTACTGCGCCCTTGATGCCCTCGGCATCCCCGCCATGGTCGGCCGGGACGCGGACGTCATCTCCCGGGACCCGCACAGCGGCGCCGAGATCCGCGTCCAGGTGCACGCCGGGCGCGCCACCTGGACCCCGGCCGGGGCGGTCGTCACGTTTCCGGCCGGTGAGTTCTCGCTCCTCGCTACCGGCGGGAACGAGGAACCCGCCGTGCAAGCATGCTGCCCCGTGGTCAGCTTCCACGCTTCGGCCGCCGGCGCCGATGCCTATCAGCGGGCGCACGGCCTGCTGCTGGAGATCCTCACCATCCCGCAAGCCCTGCGCTTCGGGTCCGCCATCTTCGGCCAGCTGCTCGCCCCCGCCGGGACGGCAGAATGAACGGCCCTGCGCAGGCCGGCATCAGCCAGCAGTGCCGGCATCGGCGGCCTGCCAGGCGGCGACCGCCAGCCGGTCGAGAGGTTCCGGTGTTGTAGCTGATCCCCTTACGTCGCACTGCCCGTTCCTCGTCTGCTCCATCGTTCCCGGTGCCGCCGGCGGGCGGCGAGGCCGTGCCGGAGCTGTTCTCGCGCACCGACGGTAAGAGCCCGCACCGCCCAGGGGCGTCACCCGATGGTGCCCGGCCGGAGGAAAGTTGCGGCCCCGGGGAACCCCGCTGGTGCGCGATGATGGGCGGCATGGACGGCGGGGTGGGCCGGGAGCCGCAGTACGACGTCTTCGCGGACGAGTTCCTCGATCATGCCGAGGACGGCTTTGCCAACGCCCACTACGACCGGCCTGCGTGCCTGGCACTGCTGGGAGATGTGGCCGGCAAGCGGGTCCTTGACGCGGCCTGCGGCCCGGGCCTGTACGCGCAGGAACTGATCCGCCAGGGCGCGCAGGTGGTGGGCTTCGATCAGAGTCCCCGGATGGTCCAGCTCGCGCGGGCCCGCGCCGGGCAGGGCGAGTTCCGCGTGCACGACCTCGCCGACCCGATCGGCTGGCTGGCCGACGGCAGCGTCGACCTGGCGTTGTGCGCGCTGGCGATCGAATACGTCGATGACCGGGTGAGCGCCCTGCGCGAGCTGCGCCGGGTCCTGCGCCCGGGCGGTGCCCTGGTGCTGTCGCGGCTGCATCCGGCCGGCGACTGGCTGCGCCATGGCGGCAGTTACTTCGACGTCCGGACCATCGAGGAGACCTGGCACAGGGGCTGGCAGGTGCGGTACTGGCTCGCGCCGCTGGAGACCACCTGCGAGGAGATCTACGCGGCCGGGTTCTTCATCGAGCGGCTGACCGAGCCGCGCCCGGTCCCCGCCGCCGCCGCCCTCGATCCTGCCGAGTACGACCGGCTCAGCCGCGAGCCCCGGGGCTTCCTGGCTTTCCGGCTCCGGCCACGCTGACCCCCGGCCCGGGAGCGGACCCTGGTGGTGCTGGGCGGCTGGCCCTCACGGTGTGCTAGCTCTGGCTCCCGGTCCGCCGGGAGCGGCGGGCGCTGCCGGGGAGCGGCCAGCGCGGCTCGCCAGGGCGGCGTACACCGGCAGGTGCTCGGCGGCCGACCGGTCCCAGGTGAACCTCTCGCTGACCGCATGGCCCGCGCGCCGTAGCCGCGCGGCCAGCCCGCGGTCGGTGAGGACGCCGGCCAGGGCGGCGGCGAGTGCCGCCGGATCGTCGACCGGGACCAGCAGCGCGTCCCGGCCGGCCTGCACGAACTCACGGAAGACCGGCAGGTCGGAGGCGACAACGGGCAGGCCAGCGCTCATCGCCTCCAGCATCGCCAGGCCCCAGCCTTCCTTGGTGGACGGGAACGCCAGCACATCGGCTGCTGCATACCAGGCGGGCAGGTCGTCGTCAGCGACCGTGCCCAGGAACACGACGTCCTCGCCGGTCCGCAGGCCCAGTCCGGGCAGCAGGCCCATGACCCGCTCGCGGTAGGGCGTGTAGTCCTGAAACGAGTGGCCGCCCACCACCGCCAGCACCGGGCGCGGGCCGGACCGCTGCAGCCTGGCGACCGCGCGGACGAGCGTGTCGCTGCCCTTCCTGGGCTCGAAGCCGCCGACCGCGAGGATGACAGGCCGGCCGCCCGGGCTGGCCTGCCGCCGCAGTTGCGCGGCCCGGCGCGGGTCGGCCGCCCGGAAGCGGGCGGCGTCAACGCCGTTGTGCACCACGCCGGCGGTGATCCCGTACTCCTCCCGCAGGATGCGCCGCCACTGCTCGCTGACCACCAGGATCTGGTCGGGCTCGGCGATGGCCTGCCGCTGGCAGTCGATCAGCGCCTGGCTGGTGAAGTCGTCCACGTGGTGCACAGTGCGCAGCACGGCGGGCACGGGCCGGCCGTCCCGTCTCGCGTCGCCGGCGACCCGGCAGGCGGCCCGGGCCGAGATGCAGTCCTGCGTGTGCACGATGCGGTCCCCGGCTGTGAGCCGGGCCAGGCCCGCTGCCAGCGCGTCCACGCTGGCAAAAACCCGTTCTTCGAGGGTGGGCAGCGGCGGCGGGGCCGGGATGAATTCGGCAGGCGCGCTGACCGGCCGGAAGAACCCGGTTGCCGGGTCCCCGAGCGCGATCACGCGGACCGGCTGCCCGGCCCGGTGCAGAGCCTCTGCCAGGTGCAGGGTGTGCACCACGCCGCCGCGCGGCTTGACCGAGTACGTCACCAGGTCGACGGCGACGGGCGGGGTCACCGGGGCATCACGGCGGCCAGGCCGGGCTCCCTGGCTGCGATGGCGGCCGCGACCCGGGCGGCCTGGGCCGCCGTCTCGGTGACGATCGCCCCGGCGCCGGTCAGGGTGCGCCGCTGGGCGTCGAAGCCCTGCGGGTCTGCCCTGGTCCCCAGCACGTAGGCGACCACGGCGGCGCCGCCGGCCACCAGGTCCGCGCAGGTCTCCGCGATCTCCCCGGCCGGGTCGGGATGGGAGCCATAGCCGAGCACGACGTCGAGCAGCACCACGGCGACGTCCGGGCCGAACGCTTCCGCCTGGATGACCTCGCGCCGCGCGGCCGGGTCGATCATCGGATGCGGCCGCCCACGGGTGTACTCCTCCTCGCCGAGGTCCAGGCAGATGTGGGCGCCGGGCGGGGCCGGCAAGCCGAGCTCGGGCCGGAGCGGGATGTTGGAGCGGACCGGGCCGAGCAGCCGCCCGAGCACCACCTGGGCCTCGTAGCACAGGGTGCCGCCGGTGTAGAAGCCGCGGACGGCGGTGCGGCCGTCTGCGATCCGGGCCGCTGCCCCGGTGGCGGCGGGGAGCCCGGCCAACAGGTCAGGCACCGGCCTGCCCAGGACGCGCGCGACCAGGACCGCTCCCTCCTCCAGCGTGCTGGCCAGCGGGACGCTGGCCAGTGCCCCGTCCGGGGCGGACATGCCGAGGCAGGCGGCGACCACCGGGGTGCTCTCGCTGGCGCCGATCACGGCCCGCGCGGCTGCCGGGTCCGGCGGCTTGGACACCAGCAGGATCACGCTCGTCGCCGGATCGCTGTCGAGCGCGCGGACCGCGTCTCGCGCCATCTGGCCGCCGATCCCGGCGGACAGGTCACGGCCGCCGACCCCGATCACCTGGGAGACGCCGATGTCCCAGCGGTCCAGCAGGGTCATGGCCTCCTGGGCGCCGGTGCCGGCCGCGGCGACGACGCCGACCGGCCCGGACCTGACCGCGTTCGCGAAGCCGAGGCCGGTGCCCCCCAGCACCGAGGTGCCAGCGCCCGGGCCCATCACCAGCCGGCCCAGCTTGCTCGCCCGCTGCTTGAGCCCGGCTTCCTCCGCCAATGACACGTTGTCGCTGAACAGCAGCACGTGCAGGCCGGCCGACAGGGCGGAGTGGGCGGCCATCGCGGCGTACGGGCCTGGCACCGACACGACCGCCACGTTCGCCTCCGGCAGCCGGTCGGCCGCCGCCGCGATGGTGCGCGGGGCGGGGCGCCCGGGCTGTCCCTGGCCGGCGCCGGCCTCCCGGGCGGCGAACAGCACCGCCCAGCCCCGGTCCAGCGCCTCCGCCGCGGCCTGGCCGTCGTCGGCGCTGACCGCAAGCACCAGCGCGTTGGCATCAGCCCCCGCCAACTCGGCGGCGGCGAAACCCTTGCCGGTCAGCTCAGCCAGGGTGGCGGGGCTGGCCATCGCCGCGGTCGCGAACCCGACGCCGGAGCCATCACGCATCGCGCGAGTGGCGCTCAGCAGCAGCAGCGAGTCGCGGTAGGTACCGGGGAAGACGCGCACCCGGTCGGTGGTCACCGGGGGAGCTCCGCGGTCACGGCAGAGCGCTCGATGCGGGTCCCCGTTCCGTCGCCGCCCCTGGCCAGGGTCGCGGCCAGCAGCGCGGGGGAGGTGATGACCGCGAGCTCCCCGCCAGCGGCGAGGAACGCCAGCGACGCCTCCACCTTCGGGCCCATGCTGCCCGGCGGAAAATGCCCCCCGGCGTGGTAGCGGGCGGCGTCGGCCGCCGTGATCGTGCCCAGCGCCGATTGCTGCGGGGTGCCGAAATGGAGCAGCACCCGGTCCACGGCGGTCACCAGGAGCAGCGCCTGCGCGCCCAGCAGCCGGGCGACCAGGCTCGCGGCGCGGTCCTTGTCGACGACCGCGTCGACGGCCCGGCCTGGCGCGCCGGCGGCAACCGGGATGCCGCCGCCGCCGGCGGCGATGACCAGGTGGCCCGCATCCAGCAGCGCCCGCAGGGCGCCGATCTCCACTAGGCCGGTGGGCGCGGGGGAGGCGACCACCCGCCGGTGGCCGCGGCCCGAGTCGGCGCGGACCACCCAGCCGCGGGCGTCCGCCAGGCGCTGGGCCTCCGCCGCGCCGAAGAACGGCCCGATCGGCTTGGACGGATCGGCAAATGCCTGATCACCGGGATCCACCGTGACGTGCGTGAGGAGCACGGCCGCCGTGCCGGGGCCCCGGAGCAGGTCGATCGAGCGGGCGAGCACGCTGCCGAGCTGGCCCTGGGTCATGGCGGTCAGCAGCGCCAGCGGCTGGGCGGGCACCTCGGTGGTCGCCTCCTGCTGTAGCGCCAGGTTGCCCACCTGCGGCCCATTGCCATGCACGATCACCACCCGCCAGCCCGCCTCGATGACGTCGTTGACCGAAGCCGCCATCATGGCCGCGTTGGCCAGCAGTTCGTCGCAGGTCCCCGACTGCCCTGCCCGGGTGAGGGCGTTGCCGCCCAGCGCAACCACTGCCGTCCTGGTCATGAGATCCTGCTGACTCGAAGGTAGGCTCGATGCGTCGTATAGATGACGCCCCGTTCAGAATAGTAAACACGACGTTTCGGGGGGCGCAATGGGCAACCCCGGGTCCGGCGCGGCGGCCGTGCCTGCCGAGGTGCTCAGATCCTGGGATCAGGCTGAGGCGCGGCTGTTCCCGCTCATCATGGCGCGGCCCGATCTGTACCAGCAGGCGGTCGCCCTGATCGGGGAGCTGGCGGCCCGGCTGCGGGCAACGTGCCAGGACTTCCCCGCGCTGCTGGCCGCGCAGCGGCAGGGCGGGGCGCTGGTGACGGCGGCCGGGGCCGGCGTCACCGGGGTCGCGCCTGAGCTCATCGCGGCGGCCGCGTGCGCCACGCGCTACCGAGAGCTGGTGAGCGAGGGGGCTGCCGCTGGCCGGCTG
>JAIRTY010000063.1 GCA_031254715.1 Nocardiopsaceae bacterium
GCCACCGGCCCCGCATCCGCCCCGGGCGCTGCCGCCCGCATCAGCAGGGCCGGCGCCCCAGGAGCAGGCCCGCCCCGCACCTCCGCCCGCCGGGCCCGGGGACACCGGCCAGGCTGCCGCGCTTCCGCGCCGGCGGCCGGCCCGGTCCCCGTTCTACCGGCGGTCACAGAGGTGACCGCGGCCATCGTGCCCGGCGTCACCACCGGCGTCGTTGTCAGCGGCCCGACCGGCTCGATGCCGGGCGCGAAAGCCGAGCCGCTGGCCATACGGATCGGCCGGGCCCGGCTGACCGCGGGCCTGGACCGGTATGGGCGCCTGGACCTGGGCACCCATCAGCAGGTGTTCGGCGCGATCCGGCGGCTGTCAGCCGGGCAGCTGATCAGGATGGCCGAGCAGGTCGACCTGCGGGGCCGGGGCGGAGCCGCGTTCCCGGTCGCCCGCAAGCTGCGGGCGGTGCTCGACAGTGCGCAGGCGCGCAAGTGCGCCCCAGCGGTCCTGGTGAACGGGACCGAAGGCGAGCCGGGCAGCGCCAAGGACGCCATGCTGCTGCGCCGCTCGCCCTATCTGGTGCTGGGCGGGGCGCTGCTGGCCGCCCAGGCCTTGAGCGCGAAGAAGATCGTGGTGGGGGTGGCCGCTGGCACGCCAGCCGCCCGTTCGATAGCCGCCGCCGTCCGGGTGGCGCCGGACCTGCGGCGGAACGTGGAGGTGACCGAGGTACCCGCCCGGTTCGTGTCCGGGGAAGGCGGCGCCCTCGTCAACGCCGTGAACGGGCGGGTGCCGCTGCCGCCCGGCCGGAAGCGGCGGGCCAGCACGTCCGGCGTGGACGGGCTGCCGACGCTGCTGTCCAACGCCGAGACGTTCGCGCAGCTCGCGGTGCTGGCCCTGCTCGGGCCGGAGGGCTATGCGTCGGACGGCACGCCGGACGAGCCTGGCACCGTGCTGCTGACGGTGGGCGGGTCGGCCCGGCGGCGGGCCGTGGTGGAGGTACCAGCCGGAACCCCGCTGGCAGCGGTACTCGACATCTGCCAGACGCCGGCCATGACGGCGGTGCTGGTCGGCGGGTACCACGGCAGGTGGATGACGGCGGAAGCCGCCCGCGGCGCCGCGGTGTCGCGGGCCGGCCTGGACGCGGCCGGGGGCACGCTGGGCGCCGGCGTAGTGCTGCCGCTGGGGGAGGACACGTGCCCGCTCGGCGAGGTCGCCAGGATCGCGCGCTACCTCGCCAAGGAGTCCTCCGGCCAGTGCGGCCCGTGCAAGCTCGGCCTGCCGCGCGTGGCCCGGGCGCTGACCGCCATCGCCGACGGGTCGGGCGGCATGGACGCGCTGGACACCGTGCGCCGGTCCGCCGCCGGGGTGCGCGGCCGGGGGGCCTGCGCCCATCCGGACGGCGCGTCCAGGTTCGCGCTGTCGGCGCTCGAGGTGTTCACCGACGACCTCGCGGCGCACCTGTTCCGGGCAGGCTGCGGCCGCCCGGTCCGGGGCGTGCTGCCGCTGGGCCCGGCCGAGGGCGAGTCCCGGCTGCTGGTGGACTGGACCCGGTGCGGCGGGCACGGGCTGTGCGCGCACCTGCTGCCCGAACTGGTGCAGCTCGACGCCCACGGGTATCCGGCGTTCATGGACACGCCGGTCCCGTTCTGGCTGGAAAAGGAGGTCCGGCAGGCGGTCGAGATGTGCCCGGCGCTGGCGCTGAAGCTCGCCCCGGCCGCCCCCGGACGGGAATGACCGCTGGCGTAGCCTATGGGCGTGGCGAATCCGGCTGACAGCGCTGACGGCGCGCCGCGGGTGCTCGCCCTCCCGGTTGGCCTGGACGCGAGCGGCTGGCGGACGGAAACCGACTCGCTCGGCCCGGTCGAGGTCCCGGCTGATCACTACTGGGGCGCCCAGACCCAGCGGTCGCTGACCCACTTCAGCATCGGCGACGACCTGATGCCGGGCGCCGTGTACCGCGCGCTCGGCTACGTCAAGCAGGCCTGCGCCATCGTGAACGGGCGCAGCGGGCGCCTTCCGTCCTGGAAGGCGGAGCTGATCAGCCAGGTGGCCGGCGAGGTGATCGCGGGCGAACTGGACGGCGAGTTCCCGCTGCACGTGTGGCAGACCGGATCCGGCACCCAGTCGAACATGAACGTCAACGAGGTGATCGCGAACCGGGCGATCCAGCTCGTCGGCGGCGAGCTGGGGAGCAAGCGGCCGGTTCACCCGAACGACGACGTCAACGCCGGGCAGTCGACCAACGACGTGTTCCCCACCGCCATGCACATCGCGGCCACCCGGGCGCTGGCCGAGGACGTGGCGCCCGCCGTGACCCGGCTCCGGGACGCCGCCGCGGGCAAGAGCGAGCTGTGGGCGCAGGTGGTGAAGGTCGGGCGCACCCACCTGCAGGACGCGACCCCGGTCACGGTGGGGCAGGAGTGGTCGGCCTACGTCGGGCAGCTCGACGGCGCGCTGGCCGCCATCGCCGACGCCCGGCCGGCCCTGGAGCGGCTGGCGATCGGCGGCACCGCGGTCGGCACCGGCCTGAACGCGCCGCCCGGCTTCGGCGACGAGGTGGCCGCCGAGCTGGCCCGGCTCACCGGGTACGGGCTGCGCAGCGACCCGAACAAGTTCGCCGCGATGGCCTCGATCGACGCGATCACGCGGGCCTCATCCGCGCTGCGCAACCTCGCCGTGGTGCTGTTCAAGTTCGCCAACGACATGCGCTGGCTGGGCTCTGGCCCCCGGGCGGGACTCGGCGAGCTGCTGCTGCCAGCGGGCGAGCCCGGCTCATCGATCATGCCGGGCAAGGTCAACCCCACCCAGGCGGAAGCGATGATGATGATCTGCCTGCAGGTGATGGGGAATGACACCGTCGCCGGGATGGCCGGCGCGGAAGGCAACTTCCAGTTCAACGCGTTCCGCCCGGTGGCCATCGCCAGCCTGCTGCACTCGGCGCGGCTGCTGGCCGATGCGAGCGGCACGTTCCGCGAGTTCCTGGTGGACGGCGCCCGGCTGAACGAGGCCAGGCTGGCCGCGTACGTCGACCGCTCGGTCATGATGGTGACCGCGCTGTCGCCGGTGATCGGGTACGACAAGGCGGCGCAGATCGCCCATCTCGCGATGAGCGAGGACCTGACGCTGCGGGACGCCGCGCTCCGGGCCGGGGTCAGCGCAGAGCTGTTCGACCGGGTGGTGGTGCCGGAGCGGCTCACCCGCCCCGGCACGGCCGGCCAGGACCCGGGGGCTCCGGAGCCGCAAGCCCCGCAGCCGCAGGCGCCGGACCGGGGGACGCCGGGCCCGGGAACGCCGGGCACGGAAGGATAGGCGGATGCGGGCGGCCCGGCTGCACGCGGTCGGTGACCTGCGGCTGGCCGATGAGCCGGAGCCGGTGCCGGAGCCTGGCAGCAGCCTGGTCCTGGTGACCGCGGTCGGGATCTGCGGGTCCGACCTGCACTGGTGGGGCGAGGCCGGGATCGGTGACGCCCGGCTGGAAGCGCCGCTCGTGCTCGGGCACGAGGCCGCAGGGGTGATCGCCGCGGGCCCCCGCCGCGGCGAGCGGGTGGCCATCGACCCGGCGATTCCCTGCGGCGCCTGCCGTCCCTGCCGGTCCGGCTACCGCAACCTGTGCGTCCAGATCCGGTTCGCCGGTCACGGCGGCACCGACGGGGCGATGCGTGAGTTCCTCACCTGGCCGGATGAGCTGCTGCACCCGCTGCCCGGCACGCTCAGCGACGCCGACGGCGCGGTGCTGGAACCGCTCGGGGTGGCGTTGCACGCGCTGGACCTGGGGCACGTACGGTTCGGGGCGGTGGTCGCCGTGGCCGGCCTGGGCCCGATCGGGCTGCTGCTGGTGCAGGTGCTGCGGGCAGCCGGGGTGAGCACGGTGGCCGGGTTCGACCCGCTGCCGCACCGCCGGGAGGCGGCGCTGCGGCTGGGGGCGGACCTGGCCCTCGATCCGGCTG
>JAIRTY010000093.1 GCA_031254715.1 Nocardiopsaceae bacterium
GGCTGCACGGCGCTCATCGCCTGCTACGCGATGAACGGCCAGCAAGTCCGCGACACCATGGTGCTTGGCACGCTCAGCCTCTGCCAGGAACTGGGGCAACTGATCGCCCTGGCCCGCGCCGGACACACCGACCCGGTGCAGGCGGTCACCCGGCGACTCGATGGCCACCTGGTGTTCCGCGGCCGGGTTGCCGACGTCGAGCGGCGAACCGAGACCGGGTTCGCCCGTGGACGCGCGGCCCTGGCCGGGCTCGGCCCGTACAGCGGCTCCACGCTGGAGCTCAACTTCCAGAACGAGCACCTGGTAGCGATCCGCGACGGCCGGGTGGTCGCCTCGGTACCGGACCTGATCATCGTGCTGGACAGCGACTCGGCGGAGCCCATCACGACCGAGGAGATTCGCTATGGCTTCCGGGTCTCGGTGGTGGCGGCACCCTGCGACCCCCGGTGGCGGACGGAGCCTGGCCTCGCACTGGCCGGCCCGCGCTATTTCGGTTATGACTTCGGCTACGTCCCGGTGGAGGAGCGGCTGAACGCGGCAGGAAGCGCGGAAAGAGGCAGACCATGAGCTGGGCGATCACCCGCCAGGACCTGACCGATCTGGCCTACGGTGCCGCGCTTCTCGGCTCGGGAGGAGGCGGTGACCCCTATATTGGCCGCCTCATGGCGGAGCGGGCACTGGATCGCGGCCGCACCGTGAAGGTGTGGGACCTAGACGAGGTCCCCGATGACGGCCTGGTCATCTCCACCGCCATGATGGGTGCCCCCACCGTCATGGTGGAAAAAATCCCCTCGGGCACGGAAGGGGTAGGCGCGCTGCGCGCATTGGAGGAGCACCTCGGCCGCCGGGCCATCGCGACGATCCCCATGGAGTGCGGCGGGCTGAACTCCACGCTGCCGCTGGTCGTCGCTGCCGAGGCTGGTATCCCGGTGCTGGATGCGGACGGCATGGGCCGGGCCTTCCCGGAACTCCAGATGGAGACCTTCCACGTCTTCGGCGTGCCCGGGAGCCCGATGGCCATCGCCAACGAGCACGGGGACGTCGCCATGGTCATGGCGCGGGACAACCGGGCGATGGAGTGGCTCGCGCGCGGCATCTGCGTCCGCATGGGCGGTGCCGCCATGATCGCGGAGTACTCGATGCCGGGGGCGGTCGCGAAGCGGGTTTCCATCCCGGGAACGCTCCGGCTGGGCATCGCCCTGGGCGCCGCCGTCCGTGAGGCCCGGCGGCTGCACCGGGACCCGCTAGAAGATCTCGCCGGGGCACTGGCGGCGGCGTCCTACCACGGGCCGCGGCTGCTGTTCGAGGGCAAGGTGGAGGACGTGTTCCGGCAGACGACCGAGGGCTTCGTTAAGGGCCACGCCCGGATCCGGGGCTACGGGCCGGGGGACACGATGCGGATAGCGTTCCAGAACGAGCACCTGATCGCGGAAATCGACGGGAAACCGCTCGCGGTGGTGCCCGACCTCATCTGCATCCTGGCCACCGATACCGCTGAGCCGATCACCACGGAGAGCCTGCGTTACGGCCAGCGAGTCAAGGTGGTCTCGATCTCACCACCGGAAATCATGCGCACCCCCGAGGCCCTGGACGTCTTCGGGCCAGCGGCGTTCGGCCTGGACGTGACCTACGAACCCTCGTGTGTAGGGTGAGGCCGGTGTCATTCGACTGCATCGTCCGTGGCGGCACGCTCGCCACCGCCGAGCGCACATTCGACGCCGACATCGGCATCTCCGATGGCCGGATCGCTGCCATCGAGCCGTCACTGTGCGGGGACACCCGCAGCGTGATCGACGCCCGCGGCCTGGTGGTCGCGCCGGGCGCCGTCGACGTCCATACTCATTTCGATACCCAGATCGGGAACGAGGGGACCGCTGACGATTACGAATCGGGCTCCCGAGCCGCGGCGGCCGGCGGGATCACGACCTACATCAATTTCGCGTTCCAGGATCACGGCGGCAGCGTGGCCGCGGCGATTGAACGTGAGGCAGCAAAGGCCGCAGGCCGGTCCCTGATCGACTACGGGTTTCACATCGCCGTGATCGATCCGGGCGCGCCGGGTGCGCTGGAGGAACTGCCTGCGCTCGCCGGGAACGGGTTCACCAGCATCAAGATCTTCACCGCCAACGCCGGAATGGCGCTCAGCGACCACGATGTTCTGCGGGTCCTGCAGGCGGCTGCGGACGCTGGCCTCATGGTCAACGTGCACGCCGAAGACCAGGCACTGGTAGACCACCTCACCCGCCGACTGCTGGACCAGGGCCGCCGCGGTGTCGAGAACCTGGTCCAGGCCCGGCCGGCCGGGGCAGAGGCGGCGGCAACGGCCCGGGTAGCGGCGTACGCGGGCACCCTCGGCGTGCCCGTCTACATCGTGCACCTCTCCTGCCGCGCCGCCCTCGAAGCGGTGCGAGCCGCGCGCCGGGCCGGTGCCCGCGTCTACGTGGAGACCAGGCCCGCGTACCTGTACCTTGACGCAAGCCGTTACCGGTTGCCCGACCGGCACGGCAACAAGTACGTCTGCTGGCCGCCGCTGCGCGAGGCCGACGACCAGGCGGCCCTGTGGGAAGGCCTGGAGAACGGGGACATCCAGACCTACGCCACTGACCACACCACCTGGATGGCCGGGCAGAAGATGGATCCGTCGCTGTCCTTCGCTGACATACCCGGCGGAGTGTCGAACGTCCAGACAAGCGTCGGCATGCTCTACGCCGAGGGCGTGCTGGGCGGCCGGATACCGCTCAGCACGTTCGTGGCCGTCACCGCGGCGAACCCGGCCAAGCTGTTCGGCCTCTGGCCCCGCAAGGGTTGCCTGGCAGTGGGGTCTGATGCCGATCTCGTGGCCATCGATCCTGAGCGGACGTTCCGGGTGACGGCGGCGGCCATGCATTCGCGGTCGGACTTCGACCCGTACGAGGGCTATGAGGCGCACGGCTGGCCGGTGCTCACCATGTCCCGCGGCGAGGTTGTCGTGCGGGATGGGGAGGTGGTGGGCAAGCCCGGCCGAGGGCTGCTGCTGCGGCGCGGACGCTATCAGGAGCCCGGGGAACGATGAGCCAGCAGCCAGGCGGTCCGGGCGGCGCGCAGGAGCCCAGCGCCCGCGTCCCGAGGGAACGCGCCTACGAACTCCTGGCGCACCTGGTCGCCAGTGCCGAGATCTGCGTGACCGAGCCGCACTACTACGGCAGCTTCCGGCTGCTCGACGCCGCGGCCAAGCTAGCGGCGGCGCTGCTTGAGTGCGGCCTCGAGGACCCGTGGCTCGCGAGCCTGCAGGCTGAGCTGGACCGGAACAAGGTCCTCATGATGAGTGACCGTCCCGCCTTCTACTCCTACCTGCCGCAGGCGTCCCGGCAGGTGGCGCAGCGCCTGCTGGAGACCGCCGGGGACGTGGCGCCGTGACCGCCGCAGGCGCCCGTCCGGGTGTCGACCCGGCTGATCTCCTGGCGCTGCTGAGGAGCCGGCGGGTGGTACGTGACTTCGGCCCTTCGCCCGTGGAGGAGTCACAGCTGTGGATGATCCTGGAGGCAGGCCGCTGGGCCAGCGCCGCGAGTAACAACCGCGTCTACCGGCTTCTTGTCCTCCGCGACCGTCGGCGCATCAAGCTCGTCGCCGACCTGTCGCCCGGTATCTTCTCCCAGCCAGCCGTCATGGTGGTCATCTGCACCGACCTGCAGGCCGTGGCCGCGGCCGGCTTGCGGCAGGACGCCGAGCCGACGGTGTTCGTCGATGTGGGGACGCTGATGATGAACATGATGGCCCAGGCGCACGCTCTCGGCCTTGGCACGTGCCCGGCGACATCGTTCAGCCGCGCCGGCGTCGGACTCATCCTCGGCCTGCCGGCGCACGCCCGGCCGGAAGTCATTCTGCTCATCGGCCACCCTGCCGCCGCCAGGCCACGCATCCTTCCCCGGCGATCCCCGCCGTCACGCCTGCTGGCTGAGCTTGTCTACTGGGAACGGTATGGGCAGGCATCTCCCCTTCCTCCCGGCTGAGCCGGGGCGTACGTGTGCCGTTGCCCAAAGACTTGGCCGGTTCTCGTCAGATCTCACAAAGACATCGGCGAGGGCCGGTCATAGCCTCACTACATGCAGCTGACTGGGGCCAACCTGCCCGTGTATGCGCTTGGCTGCGCGATCGCCAGCTCAGGTGGCGGCGGCTCGACCAAGACTCCGCTGGCTATGGCGCTCCGGGCGGTCGAGGAGTTGGGTCCAGTCGACGTCGTTGACGTCGGCAGCTTGGAGCCGGACGGCATGGTCATGCCCGTCGGCCTCATCGGCGCACCCATGGTGGCCACGGAGCGTGTCTGGAGCGGCGAGGAAGCGTTCATCCTTCGCGAACAAGTGGAGACCTTGTGCAAGGCGCCCGTCGTCGCCCTGATGTGCTACGAGATCGGCGGCTCGAACGGCCTGCTGCCCGTCACCTGGGCCGCCCGTCTCGGTCTGCCGCTGCTCGACGCTGACGGCATGGGCCGCGCCTTTCCCGAGATGCAGCAGCAGTCAATGCATCTGTCCGGCGTGCCAGCGAGCCCGATGGTGCTGACCGACGGCTGCGGTGAGGTCGCCGTGCTGTGGGCAGCTACCAACTACCGGGCCGAGCGCCTGGCCAGGCGGGCGATGGGCCTGTTTGGCGGTGCCTGCGCCGCCGCCGCGTATCCGATGACCGCCGGACGCGCAGCCACGGCCGTCATCAGGGGCTCCGTCAGCCGTGCCTTCAAGGTCGGCGGGTCGCTACGGCTGCGGGCCATGGAGCGCATCGCTGCCATCACCCAGGCTGTGGGCGGCGCCGTGCTGCTCGAGGGGAAGATCATCGAGCTCACGAGGGAATCGGATAGCGGCTTCGTCCGTGGGGCGGCCATCGTGGCCGGTCTCGGCCAGGACGCGAACCGGCTT
This sequence comes from Nocardiopsaceae bacterium, assembly GCA_031254715.1. GTDB lineage: Bacteria > Actinomycetota > Actinomycetes > Streptosporangiales > Streptosporangiaceae > JAIRTY01. The sequence goes on from JAIRTY010000093.1 coordinate 4,887, forward strand.
ATCCGGCTGGAGATGCAGAACGAGGTTCTGCTCGCGCTGGAGGACGGCGAACTGCTGGCTATGGTTCCTGACATCATCTCGGTCATCGGTTCTGACACCTGTGAACCGCTGCCCACCGAGGGGATGCGCCTCGGGCAGCGTGTCACCATCGTGGCCCACCCGAGCCCTCCCGTTTGGACCACCCCGGAGGGCCTGAATGTCGCCGGGCCGCGGGCATTCGGCTTGCCGTTCGAATACGCCCCGATCTGCGGGATGACGGCCCATGCCCGGTGAGCTTCACCTCGGGATCGATGTGGGCGGCACGAATACCGATGCCGTGATCATCGATCAGCAGGGCACGATGATGGCAAAGGCAAAAGTGGCCACGGTGCCAGACGTAGGCCGGGCCATCGAGCAGGTCATCTGGCTGGCCCTGGCCGGATTCGATGCCGGACCGGAACGGATCCGCCGGGTCATGCTCGGGACGACGCAGGCCACGAACGCGATCCTGGAGCGCTGGGCGCTGCAGAAGGTTGGCGTGATCCGGCTGGGTTACCCGCTGACGATGGCGTTGCCCCCGCTCGCCAGCTGGCCGGCTGACCTGCGAACAGCCGTCTCTGTCGGCGAAACAGTCGTGGTCGGGGGCTCGGACTATGACGGCGCCGAGCTTGGTGGGCTTGACCGGGACGCGGTCGCGCGCTTTGCGTGCTCCGTCGGTGAGGCCGCGGATGCCATCGCGATCACGGGGGTCTTTTCGCCCGTCTCCGCCGACCATGAGCTAGCGGCCGCAGAGGTTGTCCGGCGTGAGCTCGGCGGCGTGAACATCTGCCTCAGCCATGAGATCGGGACCCTCGGGCTGGTCGAGCGGGAGAACGCGACAGTGCTGAACGCGGCGCTGACCGGCGTGGTTACGACGATCACCGAGGCACTCCAGGATGGGCTGACCCGGCATGGCCTGCGCGCCGATACGTACCTGGCGCAAAACGACGGCACCCTGGTGGCACTGGAGGCCGCCCTGCGCTTCCCGATCCTGACCATCGCTAGCGGGCCCGCCAACAGCATGCGGGGAGCGGCGTTCCTCAGCGGCGAGGAGGAAGCGGTCGTCATCGACGTCGGCGGCACGACCGCGGACATCGGCGTGCTCGTCCGGGGTTTCCCGAGCGACTCGCTGTCGCCGGTGACGGTTGGCGGTGTGGAGACCAACTTCCGGATGCCGGACATCCTGAGCCTCCGGGTGGGGGGCGGGACGAGGATCGAGGGACGCGGCCCGGCGATGCGCCTCGGCACCAGCGTCGGCAGCCGGCTCACGTCCGAGGCGCTCGTCTTCGGCGGCTCCGTCCCGACTCTCACCGACGCCGCTGTTGTATCCAGCCGGATGTGCCTTGACGGCCGCGCCGTTCCGGCGGCGTGGCGGGCCACGCTCACCGAGGCTCTGGCCAGAGTCGACGCGCTGATTGCCGAGGGCATCGACCGGATGAGGCTGACGTCGGCGCTGTGGCCGTTGGTGGTGGTGGGCGGTGCAGGCGCTCTCGTTCCGCCCGATGTCGGCGGCGTCAGCCGGTTCGTGCGGCCCGCCAATTTCGACGTCGCCAACGCGATCGGCGCTGCGATTGCACCCGTCAGCGGATATGCGGAACGGGTGTGCCCGAGCAGGCCGGACAGGAAGGCGGCGGCGATCCAGGAGGCCTGCGACGGCGCGTTCGCCAGAGCGGTGCAGGCGGGAGCCGACCCCCGCCGTGTGCAGATTGCCGACGTGGACGAGGTACCGCTCTCCTACCTGCTCGACCCGGCCGTCAGGGTCCGGGTACGCGCGATCGGCCCGCTGCTCGGCGTTCCCGCCCCGGCCCTCCCTGACGCCCCCGACGTGAAGGCAGCACACAGAGGCTGATAGGTGACCCGGGAACCGCAGCGGAAGGGAATGTGATGCCGGCACTTGGCGTCGTGACGATCGGGCAATCGCCCCGGGCCGACCTCGCTGGCGAACTTGCCGCGTACCTGCCGACCGGGACGAGCGTGCTAGAACGCGGGGCACTCGACAACCTCACCTCATCGGCGATCGCCGCCCTCGCCCCGGGTGCTGACGAGGACACATTGACTAGCCGTCTTCGTAACGGCGAGTCAGTCGTGCTTGACAGGCAGCGCCTCGTGCCGCGGCTGGAAGCGGCCATCTCCGTCCTCGAGCAGGAAGGAACCGACGTCAACCTGCTCGTGTGTACCGGCACCTTCCCGCCCCTTCGCCACCGGCGGCCGCTGCTCGACGCGGAGCACCTCCTGGTGAGCGGGGTCAGCGCGGTCGCCCACAGCGGCGGGCCGCTGGGCGTCGTCGTCCCGCTCCCCGCACAGCAGGATGTCCTGTCGATGCGATGGCAGCGGGCACTGGGCGCGTCCGTACTGGTCGGCAATGCCGACCCGTATGCTGACGCCGCGGACGCGATTCCCGCGGCAGTTGGCCGGCTGGCCTCCCAGGGAGCGCGGATGGCCCTGCTGGACTGCATGGGATACGCCGAGGCATCCCGCAAAGCCGCCGCCGCGCGTACCGGCATACCGGTTCTGCTGGCCAGATCGGTCGTGGGGCGTCTCGCCGGGGAGATTCTCTGCGCGTCGGCAGGAAGGTGAGGCAGGCAGGCAATGCCATGGCGTCAGGTGCTCGACCTCTTCGACGTTCTCGACCGGCCGTCTGCGGACGGCGCAGCCGCCGCCGCGGTCCTCCGCGCAGCCGGCGTCGAGGATGTCGTGGTCACGCGAGCCGGGACTGATGCGGGGCACACCGACTTCATCCGGGCCACGATTCGCGGCTACGACGGCCGGAGCAGCGGAGGCCGGTCCCCCACGCTGGGAGTGATCGGCCGGCTTGGCGGGCTGGGTGCCCGGCCCTCGCGGATCGGGTTTGTCTCCGATGGTGACGGAGCGCTGGCCGCGCTCGCGGCCGCAGCGAAACTCGGCAGCATGTGCCAGGCAGGGGACCGGTTGCCGGGTGATGTCATTGCTGCCACGCATATCTGCCCGGCGGCGCCGACTCGGCCCCATGATCCGGTGCCGTTCATGGGCTCGCCGGTCGACATGGCCACGATGAATAGCCACGAGGTCGACGCGGCGATGGAGGCGATTCTCTCCATCGATACCACCAGGGGAAACCGGGTGTGCAACCATACGGGCTTCGCGATCAGCCCGACGGTCAGGCAGGGATGGGTGCTGCGGGTCAGTGAGCATCTGCTCGACCTGCAGCAGCAGGTGACCGGCCGGTTGCCCGTGGTACTGCCGATCACCATGCAAGACATCACCCCGTACGAGAACGGCATGTATCACCTCAACTCCATCCTGCAGCCCGCCACCGCGACCGCCGCGCCCGTCGTCGGCGTGGCCCTCACCGCAGAGGTCACCGTGGCCGGGTCCAGTACCGGCGCCACTCACCTGGCCAGCGTGGAGCAAACAGCCCGGTTCTGCGTCGAGGTGGCTAAGGGCTATGGGGCTGGCACGCTTGGCTTCTGTGACGACGAGGAGTTCAGCCGGCTCATCACGCTCTACGGATCCATGACCCGGCTGCAGACGCCCGGCGACCGGGGCGCGGGATGACGACGGCCAGCCCAGGGCGGGCCGGACAGGGCGCCATGACGCTGCTGCTGCTTTCCAACTCCGCCACGCACGCCCGGCCGTACTTGTCCCATGCGCTCGAGGCGATCGCCCGCCATCTGGCCAGCCGCAAGCACTTGCTGTTCGTTCCGCACGCGCTCGCGGATCATGACGGCTACACGGCGACCGTGGCCGAGGCATTGCGTCCCATCGGCGTCAGCGTCGAGGGTCTGCACCGCTACCCGGACCCCGGTATCCGCGGTCAGTTCCGCCGAGGCGGTGTTCGTCGGTGGCGGCAACACATTCCGGCTTCTGCGCAGCCTCCGGCGAGCCGGAGTGCTCGGCCCCCTGCGCGAGCGCGTACAGGCAGGACTCGCGTACCTGGGCTCCTCCGCAGGCACCAATCTGGCCTGCCCCACGATCCGAACGACGAACGACATGCCGATCCTGGATCCGGAAGGATTCGACGCACTTGGTCTCGTCCCGTTCCAGATCAATCCGCACTTCCTCGATCCAGCTCCGGCAAGCACACACCAAGGGGAGACGAGAACTCAGCGGCTCACCGAGTTCTGCGAGGAAAACGACGTACCGGTGCTGGCCATGCGGGAAGGTGCCTGGCTGCAAGTCGACGGCGAGGTGGCGGCGCTCCATGGTGTCAACGGCGCGATGCTCTTCCGCCAGGGCCGCCAGCCCGTGGAAATCGCCGCCGGCACGGACGTTTCCTGGCTGCTGGCCACAGTGCCGAACTTCACCATTCGCGCCTAGAGCTCGAAGCCAGCTGCGAGCCTTACGATGGTATTGGACGGCTACCGCTGAACCCAGGCCCTTTCGCCGGCCTGGGCGCAGGCGACGTCCTGGTCGACGGTGCCGCCGCTGACCCCGACAGCACCCACGACCTGGCCGCCGCGCTGCAGCGGCACACCCCCGCCAAAGATCACGAACCGGCCGCCGCCGTTCGCATGCAGGCCGAACAGCGGGCCGCCCGGGGCGGCCAGCTCTGCCAGTTCGTGGGTGGCCGCCCGGTTGGCCACCGCCGTGAATGCCTTGTCCGGGGCGAGCACCGGTCCAGCGATCTCAGCGCCGTCCATCCTGGTGAAGGCCACCAGGTGCCCGCCGGAGTCGGCGACAGCGACGGAGACGAGCGCTCCCAGGCGCTCGGCCTCCGCAACGGCGTCGCGGCAGATGTCCAGCGCGGCAGCCAGCCCGATCGTGCCGTCGCCACTGCGGGCCGGCGTTGTAGTGCTCTGGCTCACATCTGCCTCCTGCTCCGATCCGCGGGTGCGATCGCGCCGGTTGGCGATCCTCGGTCGCCGCCACCGGCGCGCCGCCCCTGCTGGTCCCTCCTCGCTGCCCCAGCCCGCAGCCGCGGCCGGTCAGGAGGCGATCAGGTCGGGCTGGCCCAGCGAGGCGGTCTCCGCGGCTACCCGGTCATGGTAGGTGGCTACCTCGGTCCGGGTGGTCGCAGCATCCCAGCCGAGCACCCTCGCCATGATCCTGGCTACCGGCTCCGCGGCCGCCAGGCCGTGGTCGCCCGCCTCGATGGCAACGTGGGTGCGCCGGGTGAGTACATCCTCGATATGGAGCGCCCCCTCGCAGCGGACGGCGTAGGCCGCCTCGGCCGCCAGATAGCGTCCGGCACCGGGCAGCGGCGCGGCGAGGGAGGGGTCGGCCGCGACCAGGTCCAGCACGCCGGTCGCCAGGGACCCGTACCTGCCGACCAGGTGGGCGAGCGTGGCGTCGTCCAGGGTGGCCGCACCCGGGCGCTCGTGGCACCTGGCAGGCGCACTGGCCAGCCCGATGGCGCCGAGCAGCGGGATGTCCGCGGTCCGGCTGGTATCGGCCGAGAACGGGAGGTCCGCCACGGCGGTGTCGACGGCGTCCGCTGCCATGAGCCGGTACGTCGTGTACTTGCCGCCTGCCACGGTGACCAGTCCCGGCCGGCTGCGCCGCACGACGTGTTCACGGGAGAGCTGGGCTGTATGGTGCTGGCCGTCGTGCCGGCCGGTGAGGTCAACGAGCGGCCGCAGCCCGGCGTAAACGCCGACGATGTCGCGGTGCCGGAGCGGTGTCCGGAGCAGCGCGTTGACGTGCCGCAACAGGTAGTCGATGTCAGCTCGGCTGGCCGTTGGATGACCGGGGCTGAGCGTCCATTCGGTGTCGGTCGTGCCGATCAGCCAGTGGCTGTCCCAGGGCAGGACGAACAGCACGCTCTCCTCGGTCCGCACGACCAGGGCCGCCCGGGAGGCGATCCGGTCCCTGGGTACCAGGATGTGGACGCCTTTGGATGCCCGTACCTGCAGGGGGCCGGCCGCCCCGGCCATCCGCTCGATGCTGGTCGCCCACACCCCGGTGGCGTTGATCGTCACCGTGGCCCGGATGCTGAAACTGGCGCCGCCAGCCAGGTCGCTCACCTTGGCGCCGGTTACCCGGCCACCCTCGGTGAGCAGATCATCTACCCGCAGCCTGGTGACAATCCGGGCACCGTAGGCCGCCGCTGTTCTCGCCAGGGTCACCACATAACGGGCGTCGTCCACCTGCGCGTCGTAGTAACGGATGCCGCCGGTCAGCGAGTCGCCGGCAAGCGCGGGCACCAGCTTCAGGCAGCTGCTGCGGGTCAGATGCCGGTGGCGGGGCAGCGCCGCCTTCTTGCCTGCGAGGGCGTCGTAGAGGAACACCCCGGAGCCGACATACGCGCGCTCCCACACCTTCCGGTGCAAGGGGAAAAGGAACGGAATACGTTTGACCAGGTGCGGCGCCAGCTTGTCGAGCAGTAGCCTGCGCTCGCGCAGGGCCTCACGGACCAGGTCGAACTGCTTGCTCTCCAGGTAACGCAGACCGCCGTGGATGAGCTTGCTCGACCGGCTGGAGGTGCCCTCGGCAAGATCGCCCTGCTCGGCCAGGGCGACGCGCAGGCCCCGGGCAGCGGCATCCAGCGCGATGCCACAGCCGGTCACCCCGCCACCGATGACCAGGACGTCGAAACTGTCTGTGGAGAGGCGGCGGACCGATTCCGCCCGCTGGGCCGGGCCCAAGCGGGTTTCCAGGCCGGGTCCCCAGCTCATGGCAGGTCCGGCCGCCGCGGAGGGGCGAATTCCGCACCGCCGGCTAGTGGCCTGCGGTTGATACAGAGTTCGAATATCCCCGGCACGTGCCACTCCGAGGACAGCACCGCTGGGACCCCGACGGAAGTGAAGTCGATCTGGTCGATGTACTGCAGGGCGGAGCCCGACGCCACGCCCAGCAGGCGGGACAGGCGCTTGTCGGCGATTACCGGGCGCAGGGCAGCCAGCGCATGGTGGATGGTGATACCGGCCCCCGCCAGGAATTCGTACAGCGACGTCCCGATGGGCAGGTCGGCGGCGGTGCCCAGCAGCCTCGCTGGGATACGGTCCTCCGAGTACACAGCCGGAGTTCCGTCCGCTGTCCGCACCCGCTCGATGTAGACCAGCGGAGCGTCCGCGCCGATGCCCAGCCGCTCGGCTTCCTCCGGTGCCGCGGGGCGCTCTCCGCGGGTGAGCACGATTTCCTTGGGCTCCATGCCCGCGTTCCTGATCATCGCTGTGTAGCTGACAGTCAGGTCGAGCGCATGCCGGTGCCGGGGGGACCCGGTGACGAAGGTGCCCAGGCCGTGTTTGCGGCTTAGGTATCCGACCTCGATAAGTCCCAGGACCGCCTCCCGGATGGTGGCCCGGCTCACGTCGAAGCGCGCGGCGAGTTCGGTCTCGTTCGGGATCTTGTCACCGACCGCGTACTTGCCCGAGCGCAGCTCTCGCAGGAACGCCTCCCGGACGTGCTCGGCGCGGGTTGGCCTGGAGCTCACTGGATCCCCCTTCCTCAGCTTGCTTTCTCAGCCGGGCTGGCCGGCCAGCCCGGCGCAGGCGGCGAGCACGGCCCGGATCTGGCTCGCGACGCCCGGCCCGCCGGGAAGCCGCCCCTCGAAGATCGCACCGCCGATGGTAAATCCCCACGCGCCACCCATGCTGATCTGGCTGATCTGCGCCAGCCCGGCCACCGACCCGGCCACGATGACCGGGCCGGCCGAGGCGGCGACCACGGCCCGGATCAGTTCCACCGGGTCCGCGCTGACATGCCGGTACGCCAGCAAGTCCAGGCCGTGCACGCCGTCCAGCGCGGTCTTGGCCTGTGCATCGCCTGCGATCTGAGCAACGGTGCCGCCAAGCACGCTCGGATGTCCGGTGACCTCACCAGGGAACGGGCAGTAGCGGACCGGGGCACCGGCGAGGACAGCCGACCCTTCTTCCGGATGGGTGCCGCCGAGCACCCAGTCCACCCCGATGTCCAGCGCCGCCCGCAGGCTGCCCAGCTCGTCCTCCTTGCTGGTGGACACCACTTCCAGCATGACCTCAAGGCCGTCGTCATGGGCTGCTTTGGTGATGTCGGCGAGCTCTGCCGGGCTGGCCCCGATGTCCTTGAACCCGATATAGCGCAGCCCGCTGTCCCGGATGTCTGCGTACATCCGGCGTGCATCAGCGACAGTGGTGTCGTGGTGGGTAAGCATGAACACGAACTCGGTCATCAATCGTGCTCCTTAACGGCTGAAGGCAGCGCCAGCGAGGAACTGCCGGGCCGGCTGGCCCGATCGGGAATGAGCTGCCGCAAGCTGTCGATGACGTAGGCGGGCTGGACGGCGGGCCGCTGGACGGCATTCGACTGGACGGCGATGGGAGGAGCACCGGTCCGCGGTGCTGGCGCCGTGGTGGCCCGGACCAGGATCCCGTGCATGCCGCCACGCTGCGCCATGGCCATGTCCGTCGCGAGCCGGTCGCCGACCAGGGCGGCGTGCCCGGCGGGCAGGCCAAGCCGGTCCAGCACCACATCCGCCATGTGCTGGCTTGGCTTGCCGGTCACGGCTTCCGCCCGCGCGCCAGTGCACGCCTCAACGGCGGCGAGCATCGCTGCGCAGTCCGGCAGCCCGCCGTCCGGGGTTGGGCAGTACGGGTCGGGGTTGGTCGCCACCAGGGGGGCACCGTGCAGCCGCACCGCCCGGTAGGCCGCGTTCAGCTTGACGTAGTCGAAGGTCCGGTCGAACGACACCACGACGACCTCGGCCCGGGCTGGGTTGCCGGTCACCGGGAAGCCCGCCGCGGTGAGCACCTCGGCGACCAGTGGCTCCGCGATGGCCAGCACCTGCGCGGCCGGGTGTGCCTGCCGGAGATAGCCGAGCAGCGAGTCGAGGGCCGTGATCACGTCGGTGGCGCCGGCATCGATGCCCATCCTGCTCAGCTTCTGGGCATACCGCTGCGCAGTCGCCAGCGGGTTGTTGGTCACGAACACCACCCGTGACCCCGCCTCGCGGAGCCGCCGGATGGCCTGGACGGCTCCTGGCAGGGCCGAGTCGCCGAGGTAAACGGTGCCGTCCAGATCGAAGGCGTAGCCATCAAAGAGGCGGTCCGGCGCCTTCCCTGATAGCTGCGAGCTCATGCCGCCGCCTCCAGTCGGCCCGCTTCGCCGAGCACTTCACCAGCCTCGTCTGGTCCCCAGGCCCCGAGGAAGAAGGCCAGGTCGGCAACCGTAAACCGGTCCCGCATCAGATGGCAGTTCGCCATCGCCCACACCATCGTGGCCTGGCCGATGGGTGGATCCAGCTCGCATGGCCGGGCGGGCGCACCCGCGCGTTCCAGGCCGGCCGCGATCTGGGCCGGCTCGGTCAGCAGCCCGGCAACCTGCCTGGCTACCCCTGCCCAGTCCAGATCCAGCAGCTGTGACCGGTTCGCCCGCCAGCGGGCGAGCTTGCGGCGATAGTGCTGCCAGCATTCCCCGGCCATGGCACCCGCTGGGTCGTACGGGTCGAACGCGCCGCGCACCCGAGGCTCCATCTCCGCCTCGCTGGGGAAGTGGGGGGTCACCCGGGGACTGGCCAGCAGGCGGATCACCCGCTGCCAGAGCAGCGACGTCAGCACCGCGCACATGCCCACCTGGGCGCCGTGCAGCGCAGGCGGCCCGCCACGTGCCGCCGCTGCCATGTCGAGCAGGTGGCTGACCGTGTGCTCCGCGCCGGATGACGGCGCGGTCGTGCCGGCTGCCCCCATCGCGATGCCGCTGAGGGCGAGTAGCGTCGCGAGGAGGCCGATGGCGTCTGGATCCGTCGCTGATATTCCCGGCGCGGCCTGCAGCAGCGCGTCGCTGTGGCCGCGAACCAGGCTCACCAGCGGCTCCTGGTAGCTGTCAGCCATGCCCAGCAGTTGCGCGAGGCGCCAGTCGGCGGGTGCGGTAAACATGGCCATCAGGTCACCCAGGCCCGACCGGGTGAGCGGGATCGGCGCCCCGGCCAGCAGATCGGTGTCCGCGACCAGAACGTCAGGCCAGCGGGTCTGAGTGGTCCGTTTTACCCCGCTGAGCAGCAGGACCGACTGGTCGTCGGCGAAGCCATTGACGCTGGCTGCGGTCTGCACGATGACGTGAGGCAGCCCACCGAGCCGGGCGGAGACCGCCTTGCCGATGTCGGCGATGGTGCCGGACCCGACGGTCACCAGCAGCGCCGCCCCGCGCACCCGGCCCGTGGCCGCGCCGATCGTCTCCGCATCGGCGTAGACGTGCCCGTCGCTGCCGGGAACGATCACGTCGCGTGGCCAGTGATCAGCTGCCAGCAGGCGAGTAACCGTCTCCCCCGCCTCGGCGCCCCGGCCGCTGCGGCCGTCTCCGCGCGGGAACTTGGGCACGTCGTCGCGCAGCACCGCAGCCGTCCCGCCAGCAGTGTCCGGCAGCACCTGCCTGATCAGCGCGGGCAGGTGCGCGAGTGCCTGGGGGCCGATCTCAACCGCCCGCAGGCCGACGGGCCTGGTGCCTGGCACCGACGCCAACCGTGCTGCCAGGCCCGGCAGATCCGAGAAGGTGCAGGCACTCACCGCGCCAATTCCTCGAGCGCGTCGAACACCCGCTGGTAGCGGGCGTAGGCCAGCTGGTAAGCCTCCGCCCGGGCGGGGTCCGGCTCCCGGCAGGTATGGGCCAGCCGGGTCATCTGAGCGGCAGCAGCCACCGTATCGGGATACGCACCCGCCCCGACACAGGCGAGCATCGCTGCGCCAAGCGCCGTCGGCTCGGGCACCAGCACCTCGCGCACCGGCAGCCCGGTGACGTCGGCCTTGACCTGCAGCCACAGCTCGATGCGGCATCCGCCGCCGACCACGCGCAGTTCGCCGCCACCCAGCCCCAGCGAGCTGAGCCGGTCGGTGATGTCGCGCAGTGCGTAGGTGCAGCCCTCCAGCACGGCCCGGCTGAGGTGGCACCGGTCGTGGTTCATGGACAGGCCGTGGAAGACCCCCCGCATCCGGTCGTTCCACCGGGGCGCCGTCGCGCCGGACAGCGCAGGCAGGAAGATGACGCCGTCCGAGCCGGGCGGTGCGGCTTCCGCGCAGGTGAACGTGTCCTCCTGGGAGCAGCCGAGGGCCCGGGCAAGCCACATCGTGCTGCCGCCGGACACGAAGCCGGGATTTTCCACCAGCAGGGTTCCGTCGACGGCGTGGGCATGCGTCTCGACCAGCCGTTCCTCGTCGAACACCGGGCCGGTAGCAGCTGCGGCCACCGGCTCGGCGGTGCCGGTGACGTCCGCGATCGCGCCCGGCGCCACCACGCCGGCCCCGAGCGCGGCGGCATGGTCGTCACCGGTGCCGGTCACCACCTGGCAGGAGGTGGGCAGCCCCAGTTCGGCGGCCGCTTGCCCGGTCAGGTGGCCGGCCAGTTCGTGCGCCGGCTGGATCGGGGCGAGCAGGCGGGGATCAATGTCCGCGGCTTTCAGCAGTTCCGGTGACCACTCCCGGGTGCGAACGTCATACAGCAGGGTGGACGACGCGTTGGCGTGATCCTGCACCGCGTGGCCCGTCAGCCAGCCGGTCAGGTACCCGGCCACCGGGGGGAACAGCCGGGCGGACAGGTACACCTCCGGTTCCGTGTCCCGCAGCCACATGATCTTGGGAGCGATATGTGAGGCGTCCGGATTCAGGCCGCTCAGCCGGAAGGTCTCCGCTGCTCCCAGCCGTTCTTCCAGCTCACGTGCCTGCCGTTCCGCCCGCCGATCGAGCCAGATGATGGCGGGGCGCAGCGGGCTCATCCGGTCATCGACCGGAACCACGCCGTCGACCTGACAGGCCAGCCCCAGGTGAGTGACCTCGCCAGGACGCAACGCCGGGCGCGCGAGCAGGCTGTGCACCGTGGCCCGGATGCCCTCCCGCCACTGGGCGGGATCCTGCTCAGACCACCCGCTGCGCGGGTGGTCCATCGAGCAGGGGTGGGTCGCCGTTGCTACCGTGTCGCCCTCCGGCGAGCACAGGACCGCCTTGACGCTCTGCGACCCAACGTCGATCCCGATCACGTAACCCACAGAGGTACCGCTCTCCCCCTGGTGCAGCCGGCCGCCGCTTCAGCGGGCGGCGAGTTCTTCGTCCAGTTCGCCGGTCGCCATGATGGATCCGGCCCGCCGGAGTTCCGCCGAGCGGTTCCGGCCCAGCCAGACCGCGCCGGCCCCGCAGATGACCAGCCAGGCCACGATCGCCCACGGCATCCAGCTGTAGGGCGGGGTGGAGTTCTCGATGATCTGGCCGACGAGCAATGCGACCATGAACCCGCCACCGGCCACAGGCAGCAGCACGTGCCGGACCAGGCTGAAATCATCCCGCTTGCGGAAGAACCGGATGGTGGCAGCGCTGGTCAGCGCGTAGACCGGCAGGATGGCCAGGGTGAGCGCGAAGCCGAGGTAGCCGTAGACGTTGCTGCCGCCGATGGGGCTGCCCAGGCCCCCGGACAGCAGGCCGATCACGATTGCGACCAGGATCGCGAACGCGGCCTCGTAGACGATGGCATGCACGGGAGTGCGACGCTTGGCGTGAATCCGGCCGAGCTGCTCGGGGAGCAGCCGCTCCCGTCCCATCGTGTGCAGGATGCGGACGATGCCGTTATTGGAGTTGATCATCACGGCGAACATGCTGGACACCGACGCGAGGACGACCAGCCACTTCATCCAGGGTGCGAAGGTGGCGGCCAGGTAGTTCCACGGAGTGTCCGCCCCGGTGAGGGCGTTCATCTTGGCCTGGCCCAGGCCGACCGCCTCGGCCCAGGTGCCGAAGAAGTAGATGCCGCCGACCAGCAGGGTCGAGAACAAGATCCCGAGCGGTATGGTGCGATGCGGTCTGCGCGCCTCGTCTCCGAGGGCAGTCGCTCCCTCGAATCCGACGAAGCTGAGGCCTGCGAAGACGAACCCGGTGACGATCCCCCCGAAGCCGTGCGGTGAGGCGGTCGGCGAGATCGGTGCCGCGGTGACGCCGTGCGCCCCGCCCCGGATCACGACGATCAGTGCCATGCCCACGACGACAGCCGATTCTGCGACGAAAAGCGCGAGTGCGGTGCGCAGCGAGGTCCGGATGCCCTCAAAGGCGAGGATGGCCATCGCGGCCCAAGGCACGATCCCGATCAGTATCCAGGGGATGTTCACGCCGAACTCCTGGCGGAACGTCTCCTGCAGGTAGGCGCCGATCAGGCCAATCTCAATCGGGGCGAGTAAGGCGTAGGCCACGAACATCAGCCCGCCGGTGACGAAGCCGGCCCGTGGCCCGAGCGCCCGGGTGATGTAGGTATAGAAGGACCCGGCGCTGGGCGCTACCCGGGCCATCTCCATGATCCCGTTGGCCACGATCAGCGTGACTATCAGTGCGAGCAGGTAGACGAACGGCGTGGCGTACCCAGAAAACGGGGTGGAGAACTGCGGGTTAAAAAAAGTGGAGACCGCAGGGCCCATGATCGCAGCAGACATGATCACTGTGCCGAGGAGGCCAACGCTGTTTGGCCGGAGCCGCTGTCCGCCTGCGGCCTGCCCGTCCCGCGTCCGATCCGTTGCCGTCATCTGCTGCTCCTCTCCCAGCCCGGCGGGAAAGCAAGGTCACGCCGGCAGAGCCACAAAGCTCGGTAAGGCCGTCAGGCTTCAGGACAGTACGCCAGACGTCAGACGTCAGTCAATGATCCGGACCAGGCTGGCACGTAGGCGCCGTGGTCCAGGCCGCGGCGGGGCGGCCGGAAATCGGCTGGGATCAGGCCTGCCGGTCTCTCTACGATCGGATGCATGCCGAGCTATGAGCCAGTCGACCTGTCCGCTGCCTGCAACGCGGGGGTGGCGGTGCTCGGGGATGAGCCGGGCGAGGTCCCGCTCGGGCGCGTGGACCTGCGCGGCCTGCCGTTCCTGATCGGATCCGAGCCGCCGTCCCCGGAGCGGTGCTTCCTGCTGCCCGGCGCCCCGGTGCCGGTCGGGATCGGCCGGCCGGCGCGGCGGGTGATCGTCGCGCACCGGTTGCTCGAGCCGGGCGGACCGGCCGGTCATGCCGTCGGGCAGGACGTAGCGGAGTACGCGTTCCACCTCGCAGGCGGCGAGGTCGTGGCCGCGCGCATCCGGGAGCGGTTCGAAATCCAGGTGGTGCCGCCCGTCTGGGGCCGGCTGCCGTTCCTCGCCGTCACCGACACCAGCGATCACAACCTGCCGCGGTTCGAGGGCAGGTGGGATGAATCCGGGATGCGGCTGGCGGAGCACGACATGGGCTGGCCCGCCGGATACTACTTGTGGTGCTGGGAGAATCCGTATCCGGAACGGACCGTCGAACGGATCGAGTTCATCCCGCGCGGCAAGCGGTTCGTCGTCGCCGGCATCACCACCAGCGACGTTGATGAGCACCCATTCGTCCGCACGCCGGGCCGCCCGGTGCGGCTGGTGGCGAAGGACGGGCGCGGCGGCGTTCTCGGCATCGGGGTGGACCGGGGGACGGCGACCTATCCGCAGCCGCTGCCCGGCGAGGACGACCGGGCCGGCTGGGGCGCGGCGGAAGGGGATTCCGCGTACGCGTCGATCGCCGCGCTCGGCTCGGCCACCGTCGCGATCCGGCGGGAGGGCACCGAACTCGGCCGGGTGCGCTGGGGCGATGTGGAACGTGACGGGCGGGCGGACGCCGGCCAGGTCGTACTCGAACTGGCGGAAGACGGCCGCAACTGGGTGCACGTCAGCGTCGTCGACGACGCGACCGGCCGGCCGGTGCCGTGCCGGGTCCATTTCCGTTCGGCCGCGGGAATTCCCTATCAGCCGCACGGCCACCATAATCACGTCACGCAGAATCTCGGCAGCTGGCATTACGACGTTGGCGGTGATGTCCGGCTGGGCCAGCGCAGCTACGCCTATATCGACGGCAGGTGCCAGGGCTGGCTGCCGCGGGGCGAGGTCGTCGCGGACGTCGCGCGCGGGTTCGAATACGAGCCGCTCCGGCAAGCCGTGCGGATCGAGCCGGGCCAGCGGGACCTGACGCTCCGGATCAGGCGGGTCGCTGACATGGCAGCGGAAGGGTGGTGGTCGGGCGACTCGCACGTGCACTTCCTGTCCACCCCGGGCGCTCAGCTCGAGCAGCGGGGCGAGGATCTGCGGGTCGTCAATTTGCTGCAGACGCAGTGGGGAGCGCTGTTCACCAATACCGAGGATTTCTCCGGCCGGCCCGGTGTCATCGACGGCGGCGGCTACGTGACCTATGTCGGCCAGGAGAACCGGCAGCACATGCTCGGCCACGCACTCCTGTGGGGCCTGACGGAACCGGTCATGCCGTGGTGCAGCGATGGTCCCGACGAGGCGGAGCTAGGCGGCGCGCTGGACGCAACGTTGAGCGACTGGGCCGACCGGACGCACGCCCAGGGCGGCACCGTCGTCGCCGCGCATTTCCCGAATCCGAACGGCGAGCCGGCCGTCCTGGTCGCGACCGGCCGGGCCGACGCCGTCGAGATACTGAACCAGACCGACGGCCGGCTGCTCGAGTACTACCGGTACCTGAACAGCGGCTACCGGCTGCCGCTCGTCGGGGGCACGGACAAGATGACGAGCGCCGTCCCGGTCGGGCTTTACCGCACGTACGCGCGGCTGGACGAGGAGTTCAGCTATGAGGCCTGGTGCCGGGCGGTGCGGTCGGGTCGCACGTTCCTGTCCGGCGGGCCGCTGGTGACGCTCTCGGTCGACGGTCGCGAGCCGGGCGATACCGTCGGGCTGTCCGGGCCGGGAACGGTCAGTGTCCATGCCGCGGTGCGCAGCATTTTCCCGCTCCGTTCGCTTGAAGTCGTGCGTAACGGCGAGGTCGTAGCGAGAGCAGAGGCCGACGGCGGGCGGCAGGCCGGCATCGATGAGGAGTTGCGGATCGACGCGGACTCGTGGCTGGCCTGCCGGGCGTTCGGCACCGATTACCACCTCGATGAATGGGGCCGCCGGGTCTTCGCCCACACCTCACCGGTCTACATCGC
>JAIRTY010000135.1 GCA_031254715.1 Nocardiopsaceae bacterium
CTCGACCTCTGCCTGCACCTGGTCCGCAAGGACCACGGAGCAGCACTCGCCAACGCCATCGCCCGCCGGCTCGTCGTACCGCCCCACCGTCCGGGCGGTCAGGCGCAGTACGTCGAAACGCCGGTCCCCGCCGACCCCGGCGACGACCGCATCAATGCCAGCATGACCTGGGCACTGGAGAACTTGAACACCCCCGTCACCTTGCCGGACCTCGCCCGCAAGGCCGGCATGTCCGAGCGTTCCTACCTGCGTCACTTCACCCGCTGCACCGGGACAACGCCAGTCCGATGGCTGATCGTCCAGCGGATCCAGGCCAGTCTTGAGCTTCTCGAGTCCACCACCACCCCGGTCGAGGAGATCGCCACCACCGTCGGCTTCGAGGCAGCAGTCACCTACCGGCACCACTTCCTGCGCACCATGCACACATCACCAAGCGCGTACCGCCGGACATTCCGGCACAGCAGCGGCTGACACCGCCGCGGTCCGCGCATGCGCGATGACTTCCGCGGCCGTCGCGCGTCTTATCTACTGGACGCTGTCAGTCAGGGTGTCCGCTGGGCAGGGAGGGATGCCTCATGAAGATCACCAATCTGGGCAAGGCAGAGGGGCTGCCGCCGGTGGACTGGGCCGCAGTTACCGAGAAGCTCGACGCAGGGTCGGCACCGGCTCCGGACGCGCACAACTCCCGCACGACCTGGCTGTCCACCATCAACCAGGACGGCAGCCCGCATGTGACTGCGGTCGGTGCCCTGTGGCTAGCGGGCACGTTCTGGTTCCAGACGGGCGCGGGCACACGGAAGGGGCGCAATGTCGCCCGCGATCCCCGGTGCTCGATCGCGGTGTCGATCCGCGACGCGGACGTCGTCATCGAGGGTGACGCCACACGAGTGACCGAGCCGGGCGCACTGACGCGTATTGCGGAGGCGTGGGCAGCCAACGGCTGGCCGGCCGAGCCCGACAACAGCGGGCGCGGCATCACTGCCCCGTTCAACGCACCATCGCAGGGACCACCGCCATGGAACGTGTACCGCATTCAGCCACGCTCAGCGATCGTGACCTTGGCGACCGAGCCGGGCGGCCTGACCCGCTTCCGGTTCTGACGCTGCTGACCAGCTGGGACGCCCCATCTCCTCGACGGGCGGAGGCTGCGTAGTGAGCGAGGAACCCGATCGGTCAGCTGCCGCCCCGGGCGGCGGGCACCGTGTCCTGCGGGCTGACTGCGAGCACTGTTTTGGACTGTGCTGCGTTGCACCAGCGTTCTCCGCGTCGGCCGATTTCGCGATCGACAAGCCCGCCGGGCATCCTTGTCCCCAGCTGCGGTCAGACTTCCGGTGCGGCATCCATCACGATCTGCGGCAGCACGGTTTCCGCGGTTGCGCCGTGTATGACTGCCTCGGCGCCGGCCAGCAGGTTTCCCAGGTCACCTTCGCTGGGCGGGACTGGCGCCAGGACCCGCAGGCGGCCACACAGATGTTCGCGGTTTTCGCGATCATGCGGCAGCTTCATGAGCTGCTGTGGCACCTGACGGCAGCACTGACAATGGCACCGGCCCGCGCCGTCCACGGTGAACTGCGCCAGGCACTGACGGCGACCGAAGCCATGACCGGCAGCTCAGCCGGCGCTCTCCTGGACCTGGATATCCAAGCGCACCGGGAACAGGTCAATGCGGTGCTGCTGCGGGCCAGCGAGCTGGTACGTGCTCAGCTTCCGGGGGCCAAGCCGGACTACCGAGGAGCCGACCTCATCGGCGTCAGCCTGGCAAATGCCGACCTCACCGGGGCCAACCTGAGAGGTGCCCGCCTCATCGGCGCCGACCTCAGCCGCGCTGACCTGACCCTGGCCGACCTCACCGGCGCCGATGTCAGAGCCGCCAATCTTTGCGGCGCCGACCTCGCCGGCAGCCTATTCCTCACCCAATCCCAGCTCGACGCGGCCGAGGGCGACACCAGCACCAAGCTGCCGTCGTCGCTGACCCGCCCTCCGCAGTGGTCACCCCCGGCCGGCGCCCAGGGATCCCGGCGAGACGCGCCCGGACCTCGTTCTCATCGTGCCGGTCGCCCGCACCACGCATGACTTCGCCGCGATGCCGCGCGGTGAGCGCGCCGGCCCTCGACTATTTGCTGCGCACCTGTTCAGGATGGGGCGGGACCTGCCGAAAGCCGGAAGGCGAAGCTGAGGAGCTGCCGTCATGAGCGAGCTGGACGTCATCGTGATCCACATCCGGGCCGAGCAGGCCGCGGAGTACGAGCGGTTGTTCGCTGAGCGAGAGCTGCCGCGCTGGCGTGAGTACAAGGACCGGGGCGCTTTCCTCAGCGCCCGGATCTCGCGGGTGGCATTCGGCACGGACGACCGCCAGGACCTGGTCAAGTACGCCATCGTCGTGGAGGTTCCCAGCCATGCCGCGCACAGCGAGCATGATGCCGACCCCGGCTTCCAGGAGTTCAACCGTCTCGCCGACCTGCTCCAGCCCGAAGACCCGCTGGTGTACGGCGGCGAGGTCCTCCACGCCGTCTGACCAGCCCCCGATCAAGGACCGGCCGGTGCGCGGCACCAGGGCGTGAGCCGAAAGTTATCCAGTTGACGCTTGATCAAGCATCTGCTTGAGTAACGTCTGTGACGATCACGATAGACGACGAGCGGCTCGACGCGATGTTCGCGGCGCTGGCCGACCGTACCCGGCGCGACATCGTCGCCAGGCTCAGCCAGGGAGAGGCGACCGTCAAAGAGCTCGCGGCGCCGTATCCGATGAGCCTGCAGGCTGTGTCGCAGCACATCGGGGTGCTCGAGCGCTGCGGCCTGGTCAGCCGCGGCCGTTACCGGCAGACCCGCCCCTGCCGGCTGGAAGCACAGGCGCTGGAGGCTGCAGTGTCCTGGATCGAACAGAGCCGTCGGGCTTGGGCTGAGCGCA
>JAIRTY010000187.1 GCA_031254715.1 Nocardiopsaceae bacterium
TGGCACGATGCGCGCGTTTCTAGCCGCCGGGACCGGCGGTCGCGGCCGCGGTTGCTGCGCGGCGCCCATCGTAAGGTGTCCCCATGAGAATGCCCGCCGCGCCGGCGTATGCGCTGGACGCGGGGGGCTCGCACACGCTGGTGCGGGTACGGCGGGCGGACGGCCAGCTGCGGAGCTGGAATGAGCCCTCGTGCGCGATTGCCGCGGCCGGCGAGCGGGTGGCGGCCGCCCGGCTCCGCCGGACCCTGGCGCGGGTCCGGGCCGAGCTGGCGGCCGAGCCGGTGCTGCGGGGGTGCATCGCGTCGTCGTCCTGCCCGGTGGCCGGGGAGGCGCCACCGCCGGAGGCGCTGGTGCAGGCGATCACCGGATCGGAGTGCCCCGGGCCGGTGGTGCTCGTCAACGACGTGGTGCCGCTGTTGTGGTCGGCTCACCTGGGCGGCCACGGGGTCGTCGTCAACAGCGGCACCGGCAGCTCGGTGATCGGCCGCGGCGCCCCCGGGCGGCTGCTCAAGCTGGGCGGTCACGAGCACATCGTCAGCGATCAGGGCAGCGCCTACAGCCTGGCCCGGGAGGGGCTGCGGGCCGCCGCCCGGGCGGCCGACCGGCTCGGGCCGCCGACCTGCTTGCTGACGGCCGCGGAAGCGTTCTACCGGCGGCCGGTCCCGGCGCTGGGCCGGTGGCTGGCCGAGCTGACCCGGCCCAGGTCGGAGGTGGCCAGGTTCGCCGCTGAGGTGCTGGCGGCGGACGAGCAGGGGGACGCGGTCGCGGCCGGGATCGTGGCCGCCGAGGCGGCGGCGCTCAGCCAGGCGGCCGTGGCCGCGGTGTCCCGGCTCGGGCTCGGCCGCTCGCCCGCGATCGGGCTGTCCGGCGGGGTGCTGTGCGGCAGCGGCAGGTTCCGGGCGCTGGTCACCGACGGCATCGCCGAGGGCGGGCTGAGCCCCCGGATCGCGGTCCTGAGCAGCACGGACGAGGCGCTGGCGTTCGCCGACCTGACCGCCGAGGGGGCCGCCGGGCTGCTGGCCGAGACCGGCGGGCTCGGCCTGACCGTGGCCTGAGTAGCGGCTTGGCCATGGCCTGAGTAGCGGCTTGGCCGTGGCCTGAGTAGCGGCTTGGCCGTGGCCTGGGGGCGGCCTGGCTCAGCCGCCCGGCCGCTGCGGCAGCACCTGGATCTTGCGGCCCTGGCCGGTGCGGAACATCTCCAGCGCGTCGGCGTACCGCTCCAGCGGCAGCCGGTGGCTGATGAAGACGTCCGGGTCGAGCACCCCGGCCGCGAACATCTCGGCGGCCCGCTCGAAGCTGTGCAGGACCGCCATCGACCCGGTGATCGTGATCTCCTTGTTGTAGATCCGGTACGGGTCGATGGCTACCCTGGCCGCCGGTGACGCCACCCCGAATTGCAGGAACGTCCCGCCCGGCCGCACCCGGCCGATGCCGTCGCTGATGGCTGCCTCGTTGCCGGTCGCGTCGATCACGATCTCCCAGCCCTCCGGCCGGGCCAGCTCGGCGGCGCTGGCCGCCGTCGCGGCGCCGACCAGCTTGGCGGTTGCCAGCCGGTCCTGGTTGATGTCGACCACGTCCACCGATACCGCGCCGGTGACGCGGGCGAGCTGGAGCATCATCAGCCCCATGGTCCCGGAGCCGTAGATGAGCACGTGCGCCCCGAGCGCCGACCGCAGCACGTCGTAGCCGCGGACCGCGCACGACAGCGGCTCGATCAGCGCGGCGTCGGCGAGCCGGACATGCTCGGGCAACGGCACGCAGTTCGCGGCCGGCGCGACAGCGAACTCCGCCGCGCCGCCGGCCGTGCTCACCCCGATCGCCGCCCACCGCTCGCACAGGTTTGCCCGGCCGATCCGGCAGTAGTGGCACTCGTGGCAGTACAGCGACGGGTCGACGGCGACCCGGGCGCCCACCGCCAGCTCGTCGACGCCCGTTCCGACCGCCGCGACCACCCCGGTGAACTCGTGCCCGGGCACCACCGGCAGCCTCGGCGCGAACTCGCCGTCCAGGATGTGCAGATCCGTTCCGCAGAGGCCGCAGGCCGTCACGGCCACCACGGCCTCGCGCGGCCCCGGGGACGGGTCGGCCACGGTGGTGACCTCGACCACCCCGGGCGAGCTGATCACGGCGGCTTTCACGCTGGCTGCCCTCCGGTTCCGGCCGCGGCCCGGCCGGTCACTTGACCGCTCCCATTGTCAGCCCGCGCACCAGCTTGTCCTGTGCCGCCCAGCCGGCCAGCAGTACCGGCAGGCAGGCCAGGGTGGCGCCCGCGCACAGGTGCGCCCAGAACTGTCCCTCGCCGGTCTGGAAGCTCACCAGGTAGACGGGGACGGTGGCGGCGTTGCTTGTGGTCAGGTTGACCGCCAGGAAGAACTCGTTCCAGGAGAAGATGAAGCAGATCAGGGCGGTCGCCGCCATCCCGGGAGCGATCAGCGGCAGCACCACGGAGCGGAGCTGGCGGCCGAAAGAGGCGCCGTCCACCTTGACCGCCTCCAGGATCCCGATCGGCACCTCGAGCAGGAACGACCTGATCATCCACACCGCGATCGGCAGGTTCATCGACGCATACAGGATGATCAGCACGATGAGCGTGTCCAGCAGGTGCAGATTGCGGGCGATGACGTAGAGGGGGATGATCGCCCCCGCGACCGGCAGCATCTTCGTCGAGATGAAGAAGAACAGCACGTCGCGCCACTTCCGGACCGGCGCCACGGACAGCGCGTAGGCGCCGGGCAGGGCCAGTGCCAGCACGATGAGCGTGGACAGCACCGCGATGAGCACCGAGTGGGTGAGGTAGGGGCCCGCCTTGCCGATCGCTGACTGGTACTGCGCCGGGGTCGGGCTGAACGCGAACCGCGGCGGGCTGGTGGCGGCGTCGGGCTCCTGCTTGAACCCGGTCAGCGCCATCCACGCCACCGGGAAGAAGAACAGCAGCACCACCAGCCAGGTCAGCAGGCCGAGGGCGGCGCCGGCCAGGCCGCCGCGGCGGCGCCGGCGGCGGGCGGGCCCCCGGCCCGGGCTCGCGGCGGGGGCGGGCCGGGTCAGGGCAGGCGCGCTCACAGTCGTCCCTCCATTCCCTGGTCGCTGAACAGGCCCGAGATGGTGCGCAGCGCGAAGGTGGCGATGACGATGGTGATCGCCACCACCACGACGCCCATGGCCGACGCGCGCCCGATGTCGAAGCCGCGGAAGGCCGCCTCGTAGAGGTAATAGGGAATGTTCGTGGTCTGCTGACCGGGCCCGCCGCCCGTGATCATGAAGATCGCGTCGAAGGCCTGCACGACGTAGATGGAGCCGAGCACGATCCCCAGCTCCAGGTACTGCCGCAGGTGCGGCAGGGTCATCGAGCGGAAGATCTGCCACGGCCCGGCCCCGTCCACCCGCGCCGCCTCCAGCACATCGCCGGGCTGGCTCTGCAGCCCGGCCAGCAGGATGAGCACCATGAACGGCGTCCACTGCCAGGTCAGTACCGTGATGATGGTGAGCTTGGAGTGGTCGTTGATCCAGTCGGTGTGATGGGCTCCCAGCGGGCCCAGCACGAAGTTGAGCAGCCCGAACTGGGTGTCGAGCAAGGTGAACTTCCACACCAGCGCCGCCGCGGCCGGCATGACCAGGAACGGGCTGATGACCAGGGTGCGCAGCAGGCCGCGGCCGAGCACCTTCCGGTCCAGCAGCAGCGCGATGCCGAGCCCGAGCAGCAGCGACGCCAGCACCGGGACCAGCGTCAGTACCACGGTGTTGGCCAGGGCGGTCCGGAAGATCGAGTCGGTGAAGATGAGCGTGTAGTTGGCCAGCCCGGCGAAGTGCCGGGTGTACGGGTGGTACAGGTTGTAGGACTGCAGGCTGTACCAGATGGTCAGCAGGAACGGGATCTGCGTGACCACGATCGTGAACACCAGCGCGGGCAGCAGCGGCAGCCGCCGGCGCCGGCTGCGCCGGCGGCTGCGCGCCCGTTCCCAGGCGACCGCGTCCGTGCCGCGGCCGGCGAGGACTGCCATCACTGATAGGTCTTGCCGACCTGGACGGCGAAGCCCTGCGACTTGGCGAGCGCCTGCGACACGCTCACCTGGCCGGCTATCGCCGCCGTGATCTCCTGCGAGACCTTGGTCCCGAGATCCTCGAATTCGGGGATCCCGACGTATTGCACGCCCACGTAGGGCTGCGGCAGCACGCCCGGGTGCCGCACGTTGACGCTGTTGATCTGGTTGAGGGTGGCCGACGCGAAGTCATGCGCCGCCCGCTGGTAGTGCGGGTTGGAGTAGGTCGAGTAGCGGCTGCCTGGCGGCACGCTCGCCCACCCGAGCTGCTTGCCCGCGTACTGGATGTACTGCTTTGACGTGGCCCAGCTGAGGTACTTCCAGGCGGCCGCCTTGTGCCGGGACGAGTGCTCGATCGACAGCGCCCACGACCAGAGCCAGCCGGAGCTCTTCGTCTTCTCGACCGGCGCGGGCGCGAACCCGAGCTTGCCGGCGATCGGGCTGTGCGAGGGGTCGTCGACCACCGAGGCGCCCACGGTCGCGTCGTACCACATGGCGGCCTTCTGCTGCTCCATGGCGTTGGCGCACTCGTTGAAGCTGAAGTTGCCAGCGCCCGGCTCGCCGGCGGCCTTGATGAGGTTCACGTAGAAGTTGGTGGCCTGCTCGAACGCCGGGCTGGTCAGGTGCGCCTGCCAGTGCATGTCGTACCACTGGCCGCCGAACGTGTTGACCACGGTGTCGAGCGGCGCGAGGTTCTCGCCCCAGCCGGTCTTGCCGCGCAGGCAGATGCCTGCCATGCCCTTGGCCGGGTCGTTCAGCTTCTTCGCGATGGCGGCGACCTGATCCCAGGTCGGGTGCGCTGGCATGGTCAGGTGGGCCTTGGCCAGCAGGTCCTTGCGGTACATGAGGAAGGACGACTCGCCGTAGAACGGGGCGGCGTACAGATGGCCGCCGACGCTCAGGCTGTCCCTGATCGGCTTGATGAGGTCATTGACGCCATAGCCCGGGTCCTTGGCGAGATAGGGGCTGAGGTCGTCGATCCAGTGGTTCCTGGCCCAGGTCGGCACCTCGTACGGGCCGATCATGACCACGTCGAACTGGCCGCCCCCGGCGGCCACGTCCTTGGTGACCTGGTCGCGCAGGGTGTTCTCGTCCAGCGTCACGTACTTCACCTTGATGCCG
>JAIRTY010000193.1 GCA_031254715.1 Nocardiopsaceae bacterium
GTGTCGCTGGTGCCCACCCCGGCGATCACCCGGGCCCGTCCCCGGGCGCGCCGTGCGACCGTCGCAATCAGCTCGGCGGTCTCGGCTGGCGTCAGGGTCGGGGACTCGCCTGTCGTGCCGGCCACGACAATCCCGTCGCAGCCAGCGGCCAGCAGGTAATCGGCCAGGCGGGTAACCGCGTCCTGGCTCACGCGGCCGTCGGGGCGCATCGGCGTGACCATGGCCACCAGGCTGGATCCGAACTGGGCGGCGTTGGCGTCACGAGCGGTGTCGTGGTCATGAGCGGTTGTCATGGCCCCCATCCTCAGCGCATCGGAAAGGTGAGGTCCAGCGATGCTTTTTCTTGAGTATTGCGTAGCCTGACTGCATGATTGAGGTGGCAGCTCTCCGCGCCCTGTGCTCGGTCGCGGCGCTGGGCACCATCGCCCGGGCGGCCCAGGACCTGGACTTCACCCCGTCGGCCGTGTCTCAGCAGATCAAGCGCCTGGAGCAGCAGGTCGGCGTGCCGTTGCTGGCGACGGCGGGACGAGGCGTCGTCCTGACGCCCGCGGGCCAGGCGCTCGCCGGCACGGCCGCGGACGTCTTTGAATCCCTGGAGCGCAGCGCCGAGGCGGCCCGGTCCGTCGCCGATGGCCGGCCCGCCGGGGTACTGCGCGTAGCGGCATTCTCCACCGCGATCCGCGGCCTGCTCGCCCCGCGGCTGCCCGCCCTGGCGTCCCGCTTCCCCGGCCTGCGCCTCGCGATCACCGAGCGCGACCCCGGCCAGGCCGTGCCCGCCATCACGGCCGGCGCCGCCGAGCTGGCCATCATCCACGACGCCGACGGGCTGCCGCCCCCGGTGCCCGCCTCGCTGACCCAGCTGCTCCTGCGCACCGACGTCGGCGACCTTGTGATGCACCGCTCGCACCACCTCGCGACTTCGCACACCGTCTCCGGCCGGGACCTCGCGGGTCACGCCTGGGTGACGAGCCCGCCGGGCACCGTGTGTCACCAGTGGTTCCAGCGCCTGCTGGCCGGCCAGCCCGGCCAGCCCGATGTCCGGCATCTCATCGACGACTTCGCCACCCAGCTCGCCCTGGTCGCCACCGGCGAAGTCATCGCCCTCATCCCCCGCCTCGCGCGGCCCCCGCTCGGCGACAGTCTCGTCGCCCGCGCTGTCGACCCGCCGCCGGCGCGCCAGGTCTCCGCGGTCTGGCGGCGCAGCGCGGACGCCAGCCCGGCGATCCAAGCCGTGGTCAGCGACCTCGCCGCGACCGCCGGCGCCAGCGGACGCGGCCGACGCGCCAGCACCGCCCGACTGGCGCCGGAACCGCGCCCAGGCGAGGACTCGTGACCGGTGGCGTGGTCCCTGGCCCGCAGGCCCCTGCTCGAGGCCGCGGGCCTGACATTCTCGGCAGCTGTTTGGTCTTACGGGTAGAAGCCAAGATTTCACACCGATCAGAAGGAATGGGTATCGATGCCCACGCAACGCGAGGAAGACGAAGCCAAGATCAGGCAGCAGGTTGACAAGATCGTGGAAGGAATCCGGGCCAAAGATCTCGAAGGCCTGAAGCGGCTGTACGCAACGGACGTGGTGTCCTTCGACGTCGAGCCGCCGCTCCAGCATGTGGGGATAGAGGCGAAGCTGAAGAACTGGGCGAAGGTGTTCACGTTCTTCCAGGATGTGGACTATGAGGTTCGCGACCTGACCGTCACCGTGGGTGATGATGTGGCATTCGGGCACGCTTTCGGCCGGCTCAGCGGCACGCTGAAGGACGGGACGGCGACGAGCGGGATGTGGGTCCGGGGCACCTTCTGCTTCCGGAAGCTCGACCGCAATTGGTTGATCGTGCACGACCAGGCTTCTGTGCCGCTCGATATTGCAAGCGGCAAGGGAGTGACCGACCTTGAGCCCTGACGAGGCGCAGAAGTACCGGTCCGCGACCCCCGATCACGGAGGAAAGCTGACGGCCCGGTCCGGTCGCCGGGCCATCCGGATCGCCGCGTCCACCAGCACGGCCGCGCGGGCCCTGGCGGCTGGCTCCTCGGCCGCGGTCCGGGCGAGGAACTCGTCCGGATCCTGCCCCGCCTGCGCGGCCTCGGCCCGGCCCCCCGCATCCAGCCAGGCCCGCAGCTGCGCCTCGTCCACTTCCGGGTGGAACTGGACCGCCAGGTGCCGCCCGATCGTGAACGCCTGCACCCCGATCTCGTTCCTGGCCACGACGGTCGCCTGCGGCGGCGGCAGGCACCGGTCGCCGTGGAACTGCAGCCAGGGACCCGCCGGCACCAGCGCCGGGTCGGAGGTTTCCACCAGCCGCCAGCCGACCTCCTTGGCCGGCGCCGGCTCCACCGTGCCGCCGAACGCCGCGCACAGCGCCTGCGCGCCGAAGCAGATGCCGAGCACCGCCAGGCCGGCCTGATCCGCCCGCCGCAGCCAGGCCAGTTCCTGCGCGACCCACTCGGCGACCGGGCCGTCGTCATACACCGACGGGACAGCCCCCAGCAGCACGACGTGATCAGCGCCGTCCAGCGCGGGCAGCGGGCCGCCATCGGGGAACAGGTGCGTGCTCAGCGCCGCCCCGCGGGCCTCGAACGCCTCGGCGATCAGGCCCGCCCAGTCCTCGGCGTGGTGCCGGATCACGATGACCCGCGGCGTTGTCGTCGCCACTAGCTCCAGCCCCCTCCTTATCGTGCCCTGTAGGAGGAGTCTGCCAGGACCCCGGCGGGCGGCCGCGGTCGCCCGCAATGACGACAGCCCGGTCACCGCCGCCGCGGGCGGGCCTCCCTAGACTGCCGGGTACCGGCATTCCGGCATCCGGGCCGTTACCGTCAGCCAGCATCAGGAGGGGACAGCCGTGAAGCTGCGCTTTCTCGGGAAGGTGTCGACCCCGGGCGGCTCGCCGACGCTCTACGCGACCGACCGCGGCACGTACCTGATCCAGGGCTGGAAGGTCACCCACCCGGGCACGCTCTCCCAGCTGAAGATCCCGTTCCGGGAGACCTGCGTCGAGGTGCCCGCCGACCTGATGCAGTACCTGCCGGCCGAGGATCACGGTCACGCCCCCTGACCCCGGACTCCCGCACAGCCTGGCAGGCCCGTGTTACTGGCCAGTATAGTTGGGCACTACCAATGGTGACCCCCCACGAACAGGACGGCGCCATGAGTGGTCAGCAGGCAGATCAGATCCGCGAGGTCGGCGAGGCCGAAGCCCGCCAGACCGCTGAGGAAGCCCGGGAGACCGGCTGGCGGCTGCCGAGCTTCGGCAAGCAGCTCTTCCTCGGTGACTTCCGGCTGGACCTGATCCACCCGCATCCGCACCCGGACCCGGATGCTGCCCGCCGCGGCGAGGAGTTCTGCGCCCGGCTGCGGGAGTTCTGCGAGCAGTCGGTGGACGGCGCCGCCATCGAACGGGACGCCCTGATCCCCGACGCGGTGGTGAAGGGACTCGCGGCACTCGGCACGTTCGGCATGAAGATCGCGCTGGAGTACGGCGGGCTCGGGCTCACCAACCTCTACTACAACCGGGCACTGGTCATCGCCGGGTCGGCCTCGCCGGCCATCGCCGCGCTGCTGTCCGCGCACCAGTCGATCGGCGTGCCGCAGCCGCTGGCGCTGTTCGGCACCGACGAGCAGAAGCAGCAGTACCTGCCCCGCTGCGCGCGCGGCGAGATCAGCGCGTTCCTGCTCACCGAGCCCGACGTGGGCTCCGACCCGGCCCGGCTGAACACCACCGCCACCCCCTCGGCCGACGGGTCCGAGTACGTGCTGAACGGGGTCAAGCTGTGGACCACCAACGGCGTGGTCGCCGACCTGCTGGTCGTGATGGCCCGGGTGCCCAAGGGAGAGGGGCGCCGGGGCGGGATCACCGCGTTCGTGGTGGAGGGCTCCGCGCCCGGGATCACCGTCGAGCGGCGCAACGCGTTCATGGGCCTGCGCGGCCTTGAGAACGGGCTGACCAGGTTCCACGACGTCCGGGTGCCGGCCGCCAGCCGCGTCGGCGAGGAGGGCCAGGGCCTGAAGATCGCGCTGACCACGCTGAACACCGGCAGGCTGTCGCTGCCGGCGAGCTGCGCGGCGGGCGGGAAGCTGGCGCTGAAGATCGCCCGCGAGTGGACCGGCCAGCGGGTGCAGTGGGGCCGGCCGGTCGGCGAGCACGAGGCGGTGGCCAAGAAGGTCTCCTACATCGCCGCCACCGCCTACGCGCTGGAAGCGGTCGTCGAGCTGTCCAGCCAGCTCGCCGACGACAAGCGCAACGACATCCGGATCGAGGCGGCACTGGCCAAGCTGTGGTGCTCCGAAATGGGCAGCCGGATCACCGATGAGCTGGTGCAGGTCCGCGGCGGGCGCGGGTACGAGACCGCCGCCTCCCTCGCCGCCCGCGGTGAGCGCGGCGTGCCAGCCGAGCAGATGCAGCGGGACATGCGCATCAACCGGATCTTCGAGGGGTCCTCGGAGATCATGAAGCTGTTCATCGCGCGCGAAGCGGTGGACGCGCACCTGTCAGCGGCCGGGGACGTGATCGATCCCAAGCTGCCGCCCGGCCAGCGGGCCCGCGCCGCTGCCAAGGCGGGCGGGTTCTACGCCCGCTGGCTGCCCACCCTGGTGGCGGGCGACGGCCAGCGGCCGGGGGCCTACAACGAGTTCGGCCCGCTGGCGGCGCACCTGCGCTACGTGGAGCGCACCAGCCGGAAGCTGGCGCGGGTCACGTTCTACGGGATGGCGCGCTGGCAGGGCAAGCTCGAGCGCAAGCAGGGCTTCCTCGGCCGGATCGTGGACATCGGCGCCGAGCTGTTCGCGATGAGCGCCGCCTGCGTCCGGGCGCAGCGGGACGCGACGGCCGCCGACGGCGGCGAGCGGGCCGCGACAGCGCGCGAGCTGGCTGGCCTGTTCTGCGACCAGGCCAGGCTGCGGATCGAGGAACTGCTGCGCGGCCTGTGGAGCAACACCGACGCCGCCGACTCGGCGCTCGCCCGGCAGGTGCTGGCCGGCCGCTACACCTGGCTGGAGGACGGCGTCATCGATCCGTCGATCCCGGGCCCGTGGATCGCCGCGGCCGAGCCGGGCCCGGCCAAGACCGAGAACGTGCACCGCCACATCGGGTAACCGTCCTTTCTTCCCGAACGGTCGCCCCGGCCGGCCGGTGCCGCTCGTGACCTAAGGCAGCAGCGGCATGTCCGCGAGGGGCCAGCCGGTTTCGGCCTCGATGGCCAGCAGGCGGTTGTACTTGGCGAGGCGGTCGGACTGGGTGATGGAGCCGATCTTGATGTAGTCGGCCGACCAGGCGGCGGCGAGGTCGGCGAGCCAGGCGTCCTCGGTCTCGCCGGAGCGGGCGCTGGCCATCACCCGCCAGCCGGCGGTGCGGGCCGCCTCGCCGGCGGCGGCCGCCTCGGTGACGGTCCCGGCCTGGTTGGGCTTGAGCAGCAGGGTGTCGGCGGCG
>JAIRTY010000203.1 GCA_031254715.1 Nocardiopsaceae bacterium
CCCCAAGGTGCTGATCGAGGACCTGGAGACGGCGGTCGCGCGGGGCAGCTTCTTCCCGGTGCTCGCCTCCGCCAGCACGCACGGGATCGGCCTGGCTGAGGTGCTCGAGGTGATGACCCAGGCGTTCCCCGCCCCCGACGAGCACCCGATGCCCGCCGTGACCACCGTCGACGGCAAGGCGGCCGGCGGCCTCGCCTGCGACCCGGGCGGCCCGCTGCTGGCCGAGGTGATCAAGACCAACTCGGACCCGTACGTGGGCCGGGTCAGCCTGGTGCGGGTCTTCTCCGGGACCATGCAGCCGGACCTGACCGTGCACGTGTCCGGGCACGGGCTTGCCGACCGCGGGCACGCCGACCACGACACCGACGAGCGGATCGGCGCGCTCACCTCGCCGCTCGGCAAGCAGCAGCGGCCGGTGGCCGCCTGCGTGGCCGGCGACATCTGTGCCGTGGCCAAGCTGGCCAGCGCGGAGACCGGGGACACCCTGTCGGCCAAGGAGCGGCCGCTGCTGATGGAGGCCTGGCAGATGCCGGAGCCGCTGCTGCCGGTGGCGATCCGGGCCAAGTCCAAGGCCGACGAGGACAAGCTGTCGCAGGCGCTCGCCCGGCTGGTGGCCGAGGATCCCACGCTGCGGCTGGAGAACAACTCCGAGACCCGCCAGCTGGTGCTGTGGTGCATGGGAGAAGCCCACGCCGACGTGCTGCTTGACCGGCTGTCGTCCCGGTACGGGGTCGAGGTGGAGACCACCGCGCTGCGGGTGCCGCTGCGGGAGACGGTGGCCGGCAAGGCCCAGGGGCTGGGCCGGAACGTCAAGCAGACCGGCGGGCACGGCGAATACGGGGTCTGCCACATCGAGGTGGAGCCGCTGCCGTCCGGCGGCGGTCTTGAGTTCGTGGACAAGATCGTCGGCGGCGTGGTGCCGCGGCAGTTCATCCCCTCGGTCGAGAAGGGCGTCCGGGCCCAGATGGAGCAGGGAGTGCTGGCCGGGTACCCGATGGAGGACATCAGGGTGACGCTGTTCGACGGCAAGGCGCACTCGGTCGACTCCTCCGACATGGCGTTCCAGAAGGCGGGCCGGGCCGCGCTGCGGGACGCGGCCGAGAAGGCGAAGGTCCAGCTGCTCGAGCCGGTGGACGAGGTGTCGGTGCTGGTCGATGACGACTACGTGGGCGCGGTGATGTCAGACCTGTCCTCCCGGCGCGGCCGGGTGATCGGCACCGAGCCGGTCGCGGGCGGCCGGACCCTGGTCAAGGCCGAGATCCCGGAGCTCGAGATCATCCGGTACGCGATCGACCTGCGCGCGATGTCACACGGGACCGGCTCGTTCTCCCGTTCCTACCTGCGTTACGAGCCGCTGCCGTCGCATGTTGCCGACAAGGTGGCCAAGGACTCGGAATAGGTGTGCAGGCGCTAATCCTCGCTAGCGGCGGGCTCCGGCCAGGCCTCGGCGACGAGCTTGCGGGTGTCGCGCAGCAGTTGCGGCAGCACCCTGGTGCCGGCCACCACCGGCATGAAGTTCGTGTCGCCGCCCCACCGGGGCACGATGTGCTGGTGGAGGTGGGCGGCGACGCCCGCGCCCGCCACCGAGCCCATGTTCATGCCGATGTTGAACCCCTGCGCGCCCGACGCCGTGCGCAGCGCCGTCATCGCGAGCTTGGTGTGGGCGGCCAGCTCCGCGGTCTCCGGCTGATCCAGGTCGGTGTAGTCGGCCACGTGCCGGTACGGGCAGACCATCAGGTGCCCGGCGTTGTAGGGGTACAGGTTCAGCACCGTGTACACGAGCCTCCCGCGCGCGACGATCAGCCCGTCCTCGTCGCTCATGTGCGGGATCCGGCAGAACGGGCAGTCTGCCTGGTCATCGCCGGTGACCTTGTTCTCGCCCTTGATGTAGGCCATCCGGTGCGGCATCCACAGCCGCTGGAACCCGTCCGGGATCCCCGCGCCGTCCTGCGGATCTGTGAGGTGCGGATCGGTCATGTCAGACCTGGATCCGGTCCGTGACCGCGGCCACGATCTCGGCCACCGCCTCGTCGACCGGCACTCCGTTGCGCTGCTCCCCCGAGCGGTAGCGGAACGAGACCGCGCCCGCCGCGATGTCGTCGTCGCCTGCCAGCAGCATGTACGGCACCTTCTGGCGCTGGGCGTTGCGGATCTTCTTCTGCATCCGGTCCGAGCTGGCGTCCACCTCCACCCGGATCCCCTGCTCGCGCAGCCGGGCGGCGACCTTCTCCAGGTAAGGGACGTGCGCGTCGGCGATCGGGATGCCGGCCACCTGAACCGGCGCCAGCCAGGGCGGGAACGCGCCCGCATAGTGCTCGAGCAGGATGCCGAAGAAGCGCTCGATCGACCCGAACAGCGCCCGGTGGATCATGTACGGGCGCTGCCGGGTGCCGTCGGCGGCCTGGTACTCGATCCCGAACCGGCCCGGCTCCTGGAAGTCCACCTGCAGCGTGGACAGCTGCCAGCGGCGGCCGATCGCGTCCCGGACGTGGACGTCGATCTTGGGCGCGTAGAACGCACCCTCGCCCTCGGCGACCACGTACGGCAGGCCGGACGCGTCCAGCGCGTGCTTGAGCGCGGCCTCCGCCGCCTCCCACTCCTCCGGCTCGCCGACGAACTTCTCCGGCCGGGTGGACAGCTCGGCCTCGAACTCGGTCAGGCCGAAGTCACGCAGCAGCCCGACCACGAAGTCGAGCAGCGACGCCAGCTCCCCGGCGAGCTGCTCCGGAGCGCAGAAGATGTGCGAGTCGTCCTGGGTGAAGCCGCGGGCCCGGGTCAGGCCGTGCACCACCCCGGACTTCTCGTACCGGTACACGGTGCCGAACTCGAACAGCCGCAGCGGCAGCTCCCGGTACGACCGGCCCCGCGACTGGTAGATCAGGACGTGCATCGGGCAGTTCATGGGCTTGGGGTAGTACAGCGCCCCCTCCAGTTCCATCGGGGGGAACATGCTGTCCCGATAGAAGCCCAGGTGCCCGGAGGTCTCGAAGAGCTGCGCCTTGGTGAGGTGGGGGGTGTTCACGAACTCGTAGCCCGCCTGCTCGTGCCGCCGCCGCGAGTAGTCCTCCATGACCATGCGGATGACCCCGCCCTTGGGGTGGAACACCGGCAGCCCGCTGCCGATCTCCGGCGGGAACGAGAACAGGTCCAGCTCGGCCCCCAGCCGCCGGTGGTCGCGGCGCTCGGCCTCGGCCAGCTGGTGCAGGTACTCGTCCTGCGTGTCGCGCGACTCCCAGGCGGTCCCGTAGATGCGCTGCAGCTGCGGGTTGGCCTCGCTTCCCCGCCAGTAGGCGCCGCCGCTGCGCATCAGCTTGAAAGCGGGGATGTCCCGGGTGCTGGGCAGGTGCGGGCCGCGGCACAGGTCCTTCCAGCGGTCCTCGCCGGTACCCGGGTCGAGGTTGTCGTAGATGGTCAGTTCCGGCCCGCCGACCTCGACGGACTCTTCCGCATCCGCGCCGCCGCCCTTGAGCCCGATCAGCTCGAGCTTGTACGGCTCGCCCGCCAGCTCGGCGCGCGCGTCCTGGTCGGAGACGACCCGCCGGGAGAACCGCTGGCCCTGCTTGACGATGGCGCGCATCCGCTGCTCGATGGCCTTGAGATCGTCCGGCCCGAACGGGTCTGGCACGTCGAAGTCGTAGTAGAAACCGTTCTCGACCGGCGGCCCGATGCCCAGCTTCGCCTGCGGGAAGAGCTCTTGCACCGCCTGCGCCATGACGTGCGCCGACGAATGCCGCAAGATCGCGCGGCCGTCCTCGCTGCCGATCTCCACCGGCGCGACCTCGTCCCCGTCGGCGAGCCGGGTGGCCAGGTCGCGCAGTTCGCCGTTGACCCGGGCGGCGATCACCCGGGTGCCGGGGGCCGGTGCGCCATTCCCGTTCGGGATATTCCCGGCGCGGAGCGCGTCCGCGGCCGTCGTGCCCGCTTCCACCACATGCTCGCGGCCGGCGAGGGTGATGCGAAGCTGCTGCGCTGACACGGATGCTCCCTTGGATGAATATCAGAACGGGGCAGGTCCCCCGCGACACGATGCTACCGAGGCACGGGCCGCCCGCGGCGCCGGACCGCGGCCTACGGCGCCGCGCGAAAGCCTCAACCGTCACCCCACTACGCGATCTTGTTCAGGGTGACGTCCATCGACGGGACCCAGTTGCCGCGCTCGAGCCGTTCGTGGTGGCAGACGAGCCGCTGCCCGCTGGCCGCGAGCGCGCCGGTGCGCCGCACGCTGCCGCCGGCCCACAGCTCGCGGACCTGCTGTGCCGGCTGCTCAGCGTTGAGGCGCGATCGCTGCCGCTCCGGGACCGGAAACGCCCACCCGGACCGGGAACGGCCGGTCCCGCCTGGGGGATCGGCCGTTGACCTGCGTAAACTCTGGTGGGCGATACTGGGATCGAACCAGTGACCTCTGCCGTGTGAAGGCAGCGCTCTCCCGCTGAGCCAATCGCCCGGGACCGCGTGACGGGGCCAGCCCGTCCGCCTGCCCCCAAAGATTAACGCATCCCGGCCTCGCAGGAGCCGCCCCGCCGCGCAGGGCGCTGGATCCCATGACCCGGCGACTGTGGAACTTTCTGGTTGCTGGAACAGCACGTTGTTTCCACACTTGCCGGCCACGTCGCCCCCGCAGTCAGGTGTCAGCCTGCCGGGCGAGTGCGAGGGCTGCCATGATCTGGGCGGCAACCAGTTCCGGTTGCTCCCGTTGCACGAACGCCGGGAACCGCAGCACCCGCCAGCCGCCGGCCGTGAACTCGTTGTCCCTGCGCATGTCCGCCCACCAGGCGGTCGCCTCCATATGCCACAGGCCGTCGATCTCCACGATCAGCCGGGCCTGCTCCCAGCAGGCATCGAGCCAGCGACGGCGGCCCGCCGCGTCCAGCCGGACCACCTGCCGGTCAGGCTCGGGGATGCGGAAGCGGCGGACCAGCCGCAAGAAGTCCAGCTCTGACAATGCCTCCGCGCCTCCGGCGATGTCGGCCAGGGTGGCGCCGATGAGCGCATGACGCGGCAGGTTAGGGCGCCCGGCCAGGGCTTTCGCCAGGTCCTCGGCGCGGATCAGGCGCTGCTGGACCCCAGCTGCCAGGACCGCCCTGGCGCCGTCCTCGGTAGCCATCCAGGCCGCCGCATCCAGCAGCGACCGCGCGGCCCGGGTCCTGGGCGGCCGCCGCACCGGATGAACGTCGCCGGTCCCCATAGCCCTGGTCCGCCGGACGACGGCCTCGGGGAGCGGGGACCGGACCCGCCGGTGCGCCGGGACCAGCAGGTAGATCCGCTCATCCGGGAAACCGGCCAGCCCATCGAGGCGAGCGGCGGTGAGCCCGGCTAACGCGGCTCCCCGGCCGCAGGCCAGCACGGCGGCCCACAGCCGCTGGGCGGAAGTCAGCGGGCCGGAGTGAGTGACGACTACTCCGTGGCAGGGCCGCTGCCACCGGCCGGTGTCCAGCCGCCACCGCACGGCAGCCTGGCCGAGCCAGTCATTGGCGGCTGCCTGAGTCAGGACCCCGCACTGTTCCCGGAGCAGCCGGCTGATCCACTGCGGGGTGGTTCCGCTCGGGGGCATGCCTGCCAGCCTGGCCAGCCGGCCGGGCGGCCGCATCGCCAAAACCGCCGCCTGTGGATAACCCTCGCGCCCGGGCCGGGCTCCCAGGTACCCCGAGCGTCACAACCCCACCGGGCGCGCATGTCCGCAATGCCCGATTAATCCGATCTTGACTTCGCCAACCGCCGTTAGCTTGGACTGTGCATAACTGGCCCGAAGGCACGAATCTGCGATACGCATATTCGCAATCCTTAGCCGCCTTTCTTACACTGAGTTAAGGGTCTGTGACGCCCGGTTATGTGTGAGTCTGTCCGGCCCGGTAATCAGCCCGAACATAGGGATAGATCCTTATGAGTTGAGTATGTCCGGATTCTTCCCTGGCCAGCGGAAACTCATCTCGTGTCGGTAGTGCGCTGGCTGGTCACGGACGGTATGCTGCCCCGGGCGGACAAAGCGTGACTGTTCGCCATCTGAACATAAATCCTGGCAGGGCCGGGCCGCTGACGACAAATTTCTGTGGAGACCTAGTGAGATCGAGATTACAGCGAGTTGTACCTGGCAACAGGTCCGGTTACGGCCCGCGAACGCACTGCGAGCCGGGCAGCCTTTGCCCCATCGCAGGGCGATTTGTTGAGCAGTGACCGACGTTACGAGCCGGCGTATTCGCGGAATCTTCCAGGAGGCGGATCAGTGCCCGTACACGTCACAGCCCCGACGGCAGTGCTGGACCCACGAAGCCCGGCGTTCCGGGACAGGACGAGACAAAGGTTTAGCTAGATAATGAACAGTAGCGATACGGTCGCTGCCGAGCTCGGCCTCACGCTCATGGTCCCCGAGCATGGCGGTGTCCCGCTGACCGCCAGCCTGAGCTACCGGGGGGACGACCCCTTCGCCATCCGGATGGCCTTTCACGTCGGGATGGACGAGCCGGTGGAGTGGATCTTTGCGCGCGAACTGCTGGCGGACGGCCTGCACCGGCACGCCGGTGAGGGGGACGTCCGGGTGTGGCCCGGGGCGGGGCGGGATCGGCGGGTGCTCAACATCGCGCTGTCATCCCCGTTCGGGCACGCGCACTTCGAGGCCTCGCTGCCGGCGGTGTCGCAGTTCCTGCTGCGGACCTTCGAGGTGATCCCGGACGGTCACGAAACCGATTTCATTGACATCGAAGGCGAACTGAACGCGCTACTTCGGTGGGCCTGACCGGATCCTGACCGGCCGCCCAGCCCAGCCACCTGGTACGGCCGCCCAGCCCCGGTCCTCACCGACGTCACGAGCGTCCAGCCTGCCGCGAACGGGTTGTCACCCTGCGGCCTCTCCGCCTGCCCACGGCCGTCCGGGCTCGCCCGGCGCGACCCGTGCCCTGGCGGAACCGCGGCATCAGCTCGCCCGGCGGCGCCTTAGCGGAGCCCGCCGCACCGGTCG
>JAIRTY010000244.1 GCA_031254715.1 Nocardiopsaceae bacterium
GCCGACCGGCCGAGCTATGTGTATGTCACCTATATCGAAAGCACCCCCGAGCGGGTGTGGGAAGCCCTGACTGACCCGGACCTGACCGGCCAGTACTGGGGGCACAGCAACGTCTCCGACTGGCGAGCGGGCTCGCCGTGGGAGCACCGGCGCACCGACGGCTCGGGTATCGCCGACGTGGCCGGCACCGTGCTGGAGTCCGTGCCGCCCCGCCGGCTCGCGATGACGTTCGACGCTCCCGGCCAGGCACCGCCCGGGGGCCCGTCGAAGGTGACCTTCGACATCGAGCCCTATCACGAGATCGTCCGGCTCACCGTCACGCACGAGAACCTGGCCGGGGACGACGCCGTGGAGGCGGTCTCCGCGGGCTGGCCGGCCGTGTTCGCCAACCTCAAGTCGCTGCTGGAGACCGGCCATGTGCTGCCGCGCGCGCCGTGGGAGATGCACGCCGAACTACGGGCCGCTCAGCTGGCACGCAACGACCCCGCGCCCTCCGGCTCGTGAGGCCAGGGGCGGTTCGCGCCTGACCGGGCTTCGTGCTGGCCGGTCCGCGGGGTCGGGACCGATGCCGCCCCGCGGGCTGGTCAGGACCCCATGCCGGCCCGCCGGGCTGGTCAGGGCCCCATGCCGGCGCGTCGGGCTGGTCAGGAGTCCATGCCGGCCCGCCGGGCTGGTCGGGGACCGATGCCGGCCCGCTTGCACTGGACCCGGGTCAGCCGCGCGAGCCGGTCGTGCCCGGCGTACGCGCGCTGGCACATGGCCTGGGCGGTGCCGCCGCAGCCGTGCGCTGTCCCCGCGCCGGTGGTGCTCGGCATCACCACGTTGATGCAGCCGTGCTGGGACCGGCCGTAGCTGCCGGGATCGGACAGCGACCAGGTTCCGATGGCCGCCAGCACCACCAGCGCCAGCCCCCCGGCCAGGGCGAACACCCGCTTCTGGCGGCGGGTGAGCGATTCCGAGAGCGGATTGGGCTGGCGGCCTTTCACACCATCAGAGCTTAGGGCGCGGCCAGCCCCGCGGCGGCCGGGACGGCCGGGAACACCCCTGGTCAGGAAAACGCGGTCCAGGCGCTGTAGGCGGCGAGCCCGGTGAGGATCACGGCGGTTGCGATCCTGATCACCTTCGTGCTGACCACCCGCAGCAGGCCCCCGCCGCCCAGCACCGCCAGGCCCGCTGCCGCCCACAGGGCCGCGGTGGCACCCAGGCCGACCGCCAGCGGGTCATGGAACCTGGCGGTGAGGTTGACGATGAGGAGCTGGGTCAGGTCGCCCCATTCCGCCACGAAGATCACGGCGAACGCGGCGAGCGCGGCGCGCCCGGCCCGCTGCGGGGCCCGGGACGGCTCCGCCTCGTCCTCGTCCTCGCCGCGCAGCGCCTCCCGGGCGGTGATCACCGCGCCGGCCAGGAAGATCACCGCCGCGGCGATGTCCACCGCCTGCCGCGGCAGCAGCCGGAACACGATCACGCCCAGGGTGGTCGCGATGACCACGTGCACGACGAAGGCGGCCGCTGCGCCCAGCCAGACCCAGCTCGCCCGGCTCCTGGCCGCCATCACCACCGATGCGATCATGGACTTGTCGGGGAGTTCGCCGAGGAAGATGACGGGGAAGACAGCTGCGATGACGGCCAGGTTCACAGGTGGAGTCCGATGAGCCATGCCTGAGGGCCAGGCGCCGGACGGAGACCGGACCCGGCCGCGCGCGGAGACGGCTGCCCGGCGGCGCGACGGCACGCTGGAACGGCTGCAGAGCAGTTTCGAACGGTTCCTGGCGCTGGCACGGCTCCTCGTCCTGATCCCGGTGATTGTCCTGGTGCTGGCCGCGTTGTGGGCCTTCGTCTATGCCGTAGCCGTACTCATCGCTTCGGTCCCGGCCACCCTGGAGCACCCGCTGCCGGTCGGCCACAAGCTGGGCGTGTTCGTCGTTGAGATCGACTTGTTCCTGATCGGGGCCACGCTGATCATCGCGGCGTTCGGATTCTATGAGCTGTTCATCAGCAAGATCGACGCGGGCGGGAAGCTGGGCGCTGTGCCGCGCTGGCTGCAGATGCGCGACCTCAACGACCTCAAGGCCAGGGTGGCATCGATGCTGATCCTGGTCGCCGCGGTCACCTTCGTCGAGCTTGTGCTTGAGGGCCACACCGGCGTCGACGCCATCTACGTCGGCGCGGGCGTGGGGCTGGTCATCGCCGCGCTCACCGCCTTCCTCGCGTTCGGCTCCCGGGAGTGATCAAGATGCCGGGCCAGCCAGTCGAACTGCTCGGCCAGCACGTGCAGCACTGATTCGCGAGCCAGGTAGCCGTGGCTCTCGAACGGGAGCACGACCAGCCGGGCGGTGCCGCCGTTCCCCCGGATCGCCTCGAACAGCCGCTGTGACTGGATCGGGAAGGTGCCGGAGTTGTTGTCGGCTGCCCCGTGGATGAGCAACAGCGGCGTGGCGATCTTGTCCGCGTGCCGGAACGGGGACATCCGGTCGTAGGCCGCCGGCGCTTCCCAGAAGCTGCGGCGTTCGGTCTGGAACCCGAACGGCGTCAGGGTGCGGTTGTAGGCGCCGCTACGGGCGATCCCGGCGGCGAACAGGCCGGTGTGCGCGAGCAGGTTCGCCGTCATGAACCCGCCGTAGCTGTGACCGCCCACCGCGACCCGGTCCGGGTCGGCGATCCCCAGCTCGGCCAGGGCCCGGATGTGCGCCTGCGCGGCGGCGGTGATCTGCTCCACGTAGGTGTCGTTCATGGTCTCCGGGTCGCCGATGACCGGCATGGTGGCGTCGGCCAGCACCGCGTAGCCGCGCAGCAGGAAGAAGGCCGGGTCGAGGGCTGACAGCCGGGTGAAGGCCTGGCTGCTGCCACGTACCTGGCCCGCGGTGTCCGCGCCGCCGTAGTCCAGCGGGTACGCCCACACCACTAGCGGCAGCCGCCCGTCCCTGGCCGGGTCATAGCCCGGCGGCAGGTGGAGCATGCCGGACAGCTGCAGCCCGTCCTCGCGCTGGTACCGCAGCAGCCGCTTGGTCAGGCCGGTGAGCTGCGGGTGCGGGTTGGGCCAGTCGGTGAGCAGGCGGGCGCTCCGGTCCGCGAGCGTGAGCAGGCCCAGGTTGGGAGGATCCGCCGGGCTCTCGTGCCAGATGAGGACCTCCCGCGGGGGGTCCGGCGGGCCGCCTCCGGCCTCCGGCGGGCCGCCCGCGGCGTCCGGCGGGCCGTCCCCGGAACCTGACGGCTCCTGGCTGGCGGGGGCGAGGCCGATGACGTAGTCGAGGCGGTCGGCCGGGCTGGTGTAGAGCCGGGTCTTGGCCAGGGTCGCCAGGTCCATCCGGTCAAGGAACGGCCGGTCGCCGTCCGGAGTGGCACCCTCGCCCCGCAGGTAGATCGCCTGCTCGTGCTGGAGCACGGTGCGGCGGCCGTCGGGGTGCACGGTCATCAGCGGGGCGCCGGGATCGGCGTACGCATCGTCGGCGGACAGGTCGAACACCACCTGGGCGCGGTCCGGGCTGGCCAGGTCGCAGA
This sequence comes from Nocardiopsaceae bacterium, assembly GCA_031254715.1. Taxonomy (GTDB): domain Bacteria; phylum Actinomycetota; class Actinomycetes; order Streptosporangiales; family Streptosporangiaceae; genus JAIRTY01. The sequence goes on from JAIRTY010000244.1 coordinate 3,499, forward strand.
GCGTGGTGGTGAGCCAGCGCCGGTCGCGGTCGTGCTCCACCAGCAGCAGCTGACCGGGCGTGGCCAGGTCGTACCAGCCGAGGCAGCGCTGCCGGACGTCGAGCACCGTCGCCGGCTCGTCGCCGAACGGCGCCGCCAGCCGCCGGATCCGGTCCCGGTGCCCGGCCGGGGCCACCGGGTCGCCGCCGTCCAGCGCTTCGGTCCAGATCAGGGTGGCCGGCGCCGTCTCCAGCCAGGCCACCTGGCGGGGCCCGGTCGGCACCCCCTGCCGCGGGACCTCGTCGCTCACGCCCAGGCTCGCCACCACCCGCTCCGGTTCGCCCGCGGCCGTCCGCACCTCCGCCGTCCTGGCGAACAGCCACCACGGCACCCGGAACGAGAACGGCCGGTGTACCCGGTGGATCAGCAGGTGCTGGCCGTCGGGGGACTCGTGCACGCTGTCATAGAGCCCGGGCGGCCCGAGCCCGGAGCTGGCACCGGTGACCGGGTCCACCCGGAGCGGGATCGTGGTGGCGATCGCCTCGAACGCGTCCTCGTCGGCCGCCGTCCGCAGCAGGTCCTGGAAGGTGGCCATCTGCGAGCGCTTGCCAGCGGTCTCGTCGGTCTGCGGCTCCACCGGGGCGGCCGGGACCGGGGCCGGCTGGGGCGGGACCGCGAGCGCCAGCAGCGTGCGGCCGTCCCGCGCCCACCGGACGGTGCCGCCCTCAGGGGCCGGGTCCCCGCCGAGCACGTCCGACACCCGCAGCCCGGGCACCGGCGCGGCGGTGCCGGCGTCGGCGTCGGCCACCCACACCCCGATGCCGCCCGGCTCGTCCACCGTGAACGCGAACCTGCGCCCGTCCGGTGCCCACGCGGGCCTGCCAACCTGCGCGCCGTCCGGCAGCGCCAGCGCGCGGGTGGTGCCGTCGGCCACCCGCAGCACCGACAGCCCGGTCATCCGGCGCAGCCGCCGCTGGCCGCGCAGCTCAGGATCGATCCGCATGCCCGCCAGCGCCAGGTACGGGCGCGCGAGCAGCGCGACCGGCGGGTGAGTCTCGTAGTGGACCAGGGCGAGGAAGCGGCCGCCCGGCGCCAGGGACGCGAGCGGGGCCGGTGGAGCATCGATGATCGAGATGACGTCGCTGCCGGGGGTGGCGTAGGGCATGCGGTCAGCCTACTGACCGCGTCACGCCGCCTCGCTGGGTCAGGTGGCGGTCAGGGTTTCGTCCCACTCCCCGATATGCCAGCTCGTGATGACGCCGCTCACCACGAACGGGTCGTCCCTGATGAACTCCTCGGCGGCTTCCCGCGAGGTGAATATGGCCATTGACCCGTCTTCGGGATTTGTGAACGATCCGGTCATTACCAGCGCGCCACGGGAGTGGAAGTCGTCCACCCGGGCCTGGTGAGCCTCGACGTGCTTGGGTGCCTTGCTGCTGGCGGCGTGGGCTGACTCATAGAGCAGCACGTACTTCACGACATTCCTCCTGTGGCGGACCTGCGGCAGGTGGGGCGCGCATTCCGGCCTGCCGCCTGCACCGGGGCAGCGTGCAGCCGCGCCCGGTTCCACGTATTGTGCCGCTTGGATAGCGGGTTATCGCAGCGAAACGCGAGCAATCGCGGGCCTTTCCGGGGCGGAAGCCGGCCCGGAACCGCCGTCCGCTCGCGCAGGTGCTGGCGGCGGCCCGCCCTGGACAGCCGCCGGGGGCCTGCCTACCCTTGACTGTATGGTCAGTCAAAACCCGGGCGATGGCGTCGCCGCACCGCCCGCTGCCCCGCCGCCCGCGGTCGATCCTGCCCCGCTCGACCCGGCAGCGGTCGCTGAGTCGCTGCAGCCGTTCGGCCGCAGCCGGATGCTGCCCCGGGCGGCCTACGTTGACCAGGCGGTCTTCGAGTGGGAGCAGCGCCACTTCTTCGGTGGCTGGGTGTGCCTGGGCCGCAGCGAGCAGCTGCCCGCGCCGGGCGATATGCGGGCGGAAGCGACCGGTGCCGGGAGCGTGCTGCTGGTCCGGGACGAGGCCGGGTCGCTGCGCGGGTTCGCCAACACCTGCCGCCACCGGGGCCACGAACTGCTGCCGTGCGGCTCGGCCGGGCGGCAGCGAGTGATCATCTGCCCCTACCATGGCTGGACCTACGCCCTCGACGGCGGGCTGCGGGCCGCCGCCGGGTTCAAGAACCGCCCCGGGTTCGACGCCGCTCAGTGGGGCCTGGCCGAGCTGCCGGTCACCGAATGGCACGGGCTGGTGTTCGCCGACGGGTCCGGCCGGGCGGCGCCGCTGGCCGGCTCGCTGGGCGGCCTGGCCGGGCTGGTCGCCTCCTACGAGCTGGAGCGCCTCGTCACCGCCGGGCAGCACGACTATGAGGTG
>JAIRTY010000260.1 GCA_031254715.1 Nocardiopsaceae bacterium
CGGCCTGCTCGCGATCTACCTGCTCACGGATGTGGACCAGGTCAGCGCCCCGACCCGGGTGCGTCCCGGCTCGCACCTCGACGTGCCGGCGCTGCTGGCGGACGCCGGCGAGGACGGGATGGACTGGATGAAGGCGTCGCTGCTGGCGGCGGAGGCGACCGCGCACCGGCCCACCGAGCTTGCCACGGGGAAGGCGGGTGATGTGTTCCTGTGCCACCCGTTCCTTGTCCATGCCGCGTCCTGGCCGCATCGCGGCCCTGAACCGCGCATGATCGCGCAGCCCGTCGTCGCGCTGCTGGAGGAATATCCGCTCCGGCGGATGCACGGTGGTGCGGTGCCTCCGGTGGAACAGGCCATCCTGCAAGGGCTCGGCCGGCTCACGCCTGCACTAAGCGGCCACGACGCCGATGAGTGAAGCCGCGCGGGCCGTGCGGGCGTTCCCCGTCTCGGTGAAGGGCGTACTGGTGCGTGACGGGCGGGTGCTGCTGCTCAAGAACGAGCGCGAGGAATGGGAACTGCCCGGGGGCAAACTCGAACTCGGCGAGGAACCCCCGGCCTGCGTCGCCAGAGAGATCGCCGAGGAAACCGGGCTCGTGGTCACCGCCGGGCCCATCCTGGACGCCTGGCAGTACCACATACGCGATGGCCGTGACGTCTTGATCCTCACCTATGGCTGTCACCCCGGGGGCGACCAGCCGCCCGTCCTCAGCCACGAACATCAGGCGATCGGTTTCTTCAGCCTGCCCGAAGTCGCCAGCCTCAGCATGCCCGCCGGTTACAAGGACTCGATCCGGTCCTGGTTCGAGCGTCTGACCGGAACCAACGGCACCGAGCCGTAAGCGGAGCCGACGCAGGGACGGAGGGGGGACGCAGGGACAGAGGATGACGCAGGGACGGAGGGGGAGACGCTGCGACGGAGAGGGAGACACAGGAAGACGCAGGGACGGAGGAGGGATGCGCGTGGGGCCGGCTCACGCGCCGTAGGGCTCCGGGCTGACGGTGTAGGCCAGCCCGGCCGGAGTGCGCCAAGTGAGCACGCCGGGATGAGGCTGGCTCAGCAGCCAGTTGCTGAGCTGCTTGAGCCGATGGTGGTGACGGCACTCGGAGGACAGGTTGCAGGGACAGGTCGGACCACCCTGCTCGTACGGGATCGTATGGTCCTGGTCGGAACGCCAGGCCGGGCAGCGGCAGCCCGGATGGCGGCAGGTCCGGTCCCTCGCCTCCAGCAGCGCGCGCATACCGTCGGGAACCCGGTAACCGGGCACGCCGTCCTCGTGCTGGCACGCGCCACCGATCGACGTACCGTCGGCAGCGAGCCAGGTGGCGGCCCGGGCACGCTCGGCCGTCCTGGATGCCGCGCGTAGCGCCGCGGTGAGCACCGGCCGGAGTTTCGGCGACGGCCAGGCCTGGTCAGCAGGGTCCTGCCCGGGCGCCTTCGCCTCATCGAACGCCGCGAGCGGCAGAGTAAGACCGACCCGCGCGACCACTTGACCTCCGCGCCGCAGTTGCTCGCCCGCCGCTCCGCCCTGTCGACGGTTCGGCGCCAGCCATGACTTGCGGATAGTGGTGACCGCGAGGGCGTGGCCCGCCGGTCCGGTGATGATCAGCCGCCACTCGCAGTCAGCCTCATCGACCGCGACCGTTGCCAGGGCACGGGCGACCTGGGCCGTGACCGGCCCGATCCGGCTGACCTGACCGGGTTCGGCGGTTACCCCGGCCAGGGCGCGCCAGGGTATAAGGAGGGCCACGCCGCCGCGTCGCGTCAGGGCAGTGCTTGCCGTGGCAGGCTCCGCCCAGCCCGCCGGGCCCGCGCCCTCGGCCGAACTCACCGGGCCCGGAGGTGCGCGGTTGCCGACGGCGGAATCTGCCCCGGGACCGTCGCGAGATGACGGACCGGGCCCTGCACCCGCGCAGCCGGGCGCCGGGGCATGGCCGGGCGGCGGAATCGGGGGCCACGCGGCGGGCGGATCCGGGAGCCGTTCCGGCGGCGCTCCGTCTACGGGCGGATGACCACCCAGCAGCCGGCCACCATGGTGACGGCCATCCAGCGGAGGCCCCGCCAACCGACCGCTGTCGGGCGGACCGCTATTCGACGGAGACCCGCCTGGCGGAGGGGTACCTGGCGGAGGACCACGATGCGAACAGCTGTCCCGCGCACCGCTCTCCGGCGGGCCGCTGTCCGAGAGAACTCTGTCCCGCGGACAACTGGCCCGCGGATCGGTGTCCCGGGGCCCGCCGTCCTGAGGCCGGCCGCGATGAGGACTGCTCTCCCTGGCGCCGTTCTTGGCCGGGCCGCCGTCCGAGGGAACTCCGCCTGCCGGATCTCTGTCTGGGGGACCGCCCCCTGGCGGACTGCCACCGCGGGGACCCCTCCCGGGCGGACCGCCGCCTGGCGGCTCTCTGCCTGGGGGACCTCCGCCTCGCGGACCGCTCCCTGGCGGACCGCCGCCTCGGGGACCATCATCCGGGGGATCGCAATCCGGAGGACCGTCATCGCCGGACGCGCGGCCGTCCGGGTGATCTGTACCACCCGCTGGGCTTTCCGGCTCCGCCCCTGTGGGCTGGGAGTCCTCGGAGCGTTCCTGTGCCGCAGGGATGAGCGGCAGCGTGCCGAGCAGCAAGCCCATGAACACCTGTGCCCGCAGTAGATCGGCGCCGCCGCTGGCCCCGGCACTTTCCATCGCCTTGGCGAGCGCGCAGATGCGTGCCCACGCCGCCGCGGCCTGAGCGGCAGGCAGGAACCGCCCGCCGATAGCCGCCGTGCTCTCGCTATCGCCGTACACCTCGACCCGGGCATTCTGCTCCGCCTCCTGCCGCCGCCGCTCGGCGGCGGCTGGGTCGACGGCGATCACAGCGCGCCGGATCACGGCGCGCAGTTGCCCGGTGGTCTGCCGTTCGGCATTGCCGAGGACTTTCTCTTCCACGCGGCGGGCAAGGTCGGGGGTGAGCTGGGCGGTGTACTGCTCGATCAGCCGCGCCCGGCTCAAGTCGATCTTGCCTCGGCTCAGGGCCGCCAGTGTCCGGGGAAGCCTGCCAGCGAGGCTCACCGCGAGATCCGTCCAGTACTCGGCACCGTTGCGGGTTAACGTCAGCGCGAGAGCCACTTCCTGCGGCGCGAACTCGGCTTCCAGCTCACGGCGCACGTCGTTCACCTGCTCCGTGTCACGGCCGTGACCACCCTCGGCACCCGGCTGGCTGCCGGCAGCGAACCCAGGAGTCTCGGCAGCGTCCCCATCGCCAGGGTCCGCGGCCTCGCCGAGACCGCGGCCGCGGCGGCGGGCGAGCTCGGCGACGGCGGCGAGTTCGTGCGCCTGCGCCCAGGAGGTCAGCTTGCGCCAGCCGGTGATCGACGTCACGAGCGCGGCATCGTCGAGCTGGCGGCACCCGGCACCGGCAAGCCAGCCCGCGAGCTGTGGCCCCGGCGTGACCAGGACGTGCCCGCCCAGGCTCCCGGCCGGCATGACCCGCCCGTCGACGAACCGCTCGGCGATGACACGCCCGTCGACGAACCGCCCGTCACAGGTCTGCGCTGAATCCGCTCCGGCTTCGCCGAATGGATCCGGCCGGTCGAATGGGTCGCGCCACTCGTCCCAGCCGGGGAGGTCCACGCCTGCCTCGTACTGTTGATGCCGGTCCGCTGCGGCGACTACCTGGGCGACATCGAGGTGGCCCCACGCGATGGCCAAACCCTCGGCTGGTGCTCCGTTCCCGGCGCTCCCCGGGCCAGGCAGATCACCGGCATGCATGCGATCCTGCTCCTCCGCGGGGCTCGCGGCGAGCTGCTGCGCACCCGCCGGACCAGAGCAGACCGAGAGCACCGCGATCACCTCCCGCAGGGATAAGGCTGGCCTGATCACCAGGCTGGCCGTTCAATACGAACACACTAGCGGGAGGGTCTGACATTCCTGGCCGCCCTCGCTGGGCAGCGTGATTCGGTACGGACTCGCCTGCCACTGGCGGTCGCGACCCCTACCATGGGTCCGGTTCTGCGCGATGGAGGGAGGCCTCGGCGTGAGGGGCCAGCCGGATCGGCCGCCACCGGAGGCGGCAAGGACGCCCGACGCCGCAAGCACGCCCGACAGCGCAACGACGCCCGACAGCGCACCCACTCCCGATTCGGCGCGGATGCCGGAGGCGCGGGTCTGGCGGCTGCCGCCCGGCCACCCGTCTTCTCCGTACGACGGCAAAGGTGAGCTGCGACCGCCGGTTCCCGACCCGCGCGAACGCGAGTTCACGCTGCCAGCCGAAAAGGAACGGCGGCCCCTTGCGCCAGCGGCTGATAAGTCGCTCCGTCCCGCCGACGATCGATCATTACCGAACGAAGGGGTTACGGGGTCAGGCTCCGCGGACCGGCAGGAGGCCCCCGATCGCGACTCAATCCGGTCCTGGCGCGAGGCTGTCCCCCGCTTACAGGAACTATGGCGCAAGCATGAGGAAAAGTGGCCAGATGCCAGGCGCCCGCCAGCCGATCGCTCCCAGGACGAACCCGGCTCCTGGCGCAGCGACAGCGG